>JAJDOH010000059.1 GCA_022340265.1 Deltaproteobacteria bacterium
ATACGACCCGTTTTCCCGAAGTGGTTAATGAGGTTAATCCGAAACCGACCGCCAGCAGGGTGATGGTGCCGATAACACCGATCATGCGAGAATGCCAGGCACACTCCAGCCAATCCCATTGCGGGGGAAGTTCCCTGGCGAATGTTGCCCATGAAATGCTGATGATGCTGGCAATGACGGCTGTGCAGGCCTGCCACGGTCTTGCCCGACGGGACAGCAGGCCCAAAAGAAAGAGTCCGATGAGTCCACCGCCGGCAATGCCCGCCAACTGCCACCCTGTTTCAAGTGCCGTTTGGACTTGAATCATGGCCAGTCCCGTTACCGTTCCCAACCCGCCCCATAAGACCGTATAAACCCTTAACATTTTTATGCTTTGTTTTTCGGAGGCATCCGGATTGACATACCGTTTATAAAAATCCAGCAGCGTCAAAGTCGAGACACAGTTGAGCGATGAATCGATACTGCTCATGGCAGCGGCGAATATGGCCGCAATGAGCAATCCTCTGAGGCCAACGGGAAATTGTGTGGCAATAAAATAGGGATATACCTTGTCTCCTGCCATGTTTCCCGCCAGGGATGGCGGCAGCAGGTCGGCATTGGCGGTGTAAAAAGAGAAAAGGCCTGTGCCGATGAACAAAAAGAGTGCCGAAATGGGAATATAGGCGACGGCCGCTATCCAGACGGAGCGCGCAGCCGCTTTAACGGATTTTGTGACCTGGTATCGCTGCACATAGTTTTGATCCACACCGAAATTCCGCAGGTTTTCAAAAATGCCGTATATGAGCACCACCCAGGCCGTGGGCGCAATGAGACTCACTTGCCAACTACCCAGGGAAAATTTCCGGTGCTGCTGTGCAATTTCAAAAAGCTGCGCCGGACCCTCCGGCATGCCCGCAAGCAGAATAATGACGGTGATGACGGCGCCGGCAAAAAGAATGATCACCTGGACCACATCCGTCCAGACCACTGCCTCGATCCCCCCCAGCACCGTATAACAGGTAACCCCGATGCCGGTAACGATGATGATGGTTTCATAGGACCATCCCGTGAGATGGTGCAAAACGAGGGAGACCAGGAACAGTATCATGCCGATTCGCGCCAATGAGCCCAGCATAAAACTGATGCTGCCGTAGATCCGGGCCCAGGCTCCGAAACGCTGCTCCAGATATTCATAAGCCGATATTTTGACCTTTTTTCTGTAAAGCGGGATGAAATAGAAAGTGGCGACCAGTGCGGCCGGCGGGAGGGTGATGGAAAACAGGAAAACATCCCAGTTGGTATTATAAGCCTGTCCGGGGTATGCCAGAAAGGTGATGCTGCTCACAAAGGTTCCCAGGATGGAAAGGCCCACCGCCCAACTGGGAAGGCTTCCATCGGCGATCATGAATCCCGTGCTGGTACCGCTTTTCTTGCGGAAATAGGCGCCAAAGAGTATAACAGCAACAAAATAGAAAAAAAGGATGAGTTTATCCGTGAGAAGAAATTGCGTCTGCATGGGGTTTCCTTACGGTCTTTTTGGGCGTGAAGATTAACCTAAGCTAGGCCTTTGCTGCAAGAAAAAAGGGTTTTTTATGACGCCAGGGAAACGCCGGAAAGCAGAAGGTTACAAGGTGGCCTGCTTTGTTTCACCCCATGGATTCGGCCATGCTGCCAGAACGTCGGCGATTATGAGCGCCATGCATGAGCGCAACCCCAAAATATCATTTGAAATATTTACGACTGTTCCGCAATGGTTTTTCGCGGAATCCCTTTCCGGGCCCTTTTGCCATCATTCGGTTCACACGGATGTGGGGTTGGTGCAGAAAGGTCCCCTTTGTGCCGATCTCCCAGGGACAGTGAAGCGCCTGGACCAATTCCTGCCCTTTGACCCGGGGCAACTTGAAAGGATGGCAAAAAAGTTAAATGCTTTGGGGTGCGCCATGGTCCTCTGTGATATTTCCCCTTTGGGGATTGCCGTAGCGGGAAAGGCCGGTATCCCATCAGTTCTGGTGGAGAACTTTACATGGGACTGGGTTTATCAGGAGTATGTTTCTGAAAAGAAAGGATTTATGCCGCATATCAAACGCCTTGAAGCGCTTTTTTCATCCGCTGATTTTCATATTCAGACATCACCTGTTTGTGCACAAAAGATGGTTCAATTGCGCACGGCGCCCATAAGCCGCAGACCGAGGAACCGCTCTACAGCGGTGAGAAAGCGCTTAGGGGTATCCGATTTCACGCCATTGGTTCTGATTACCATGGGAGGCATACCGAAGCATCACGGGTTTATCGATCAATTGTTACGGCAGAAAGGTATTTTTTTTGTGGCACCGGGTGGCGGTACAAACCAACGGGTTTCTGAAAACGTGATGCTTCTGCCCCATCATTCCCAATTCTTTCATCCGGACCTGGTTCATGCAGCCGATGCCGTTGTGGGAAAAGTGGGATACAGCACCCTTGCGGAAGTCTATCATGCCGGCGTTCCTTACGGATATATTAAAAGAAAGCGGTTTCAGGAATCAGAAGTCCTTTCTGGATACATCGAAAGGTATATGGCGGGTTTTGCCATCGATGAAACGGAATTTGAAAATGGAAAATGGATTTTAAGGGCTTTTGAATTGCTGGATCTGCCCACTAAAACGGAGCAAAGAGAGAATGGAGCAGATACGGTGGCGGATTTTATTCTGGCGTTGTTGGATGAAGATCCGAAATGAATAAATTTCCTCAAAACTTCATGTTTATGCTTGTACTGATTTCTATTTCAATGTAAGTTTTTTCTTTCATGATTTTCAGGAAGAGGCAGCCCGCATAATTTAACCGGGCGCTTTTCCGTCAAAATAGCAATGACAAAGGAGTATCGATATGACGATTAATGTGCTGGGTGTCGTGGGTGCCGGACAGATGGGTTCGGGGATTGCGCAGGTGGCCGCTGCCTGCGGTTTGTCCGTTGTGATGAATGATGTCAATGACGAATTCGTGGAACGGGGGTATAAGACCATTGAGAAAAGTCTTTCGCGGATGGTGAAAAAGGAAAAAATTACCGGAGAGGAGCAGCAGTCCATATTGGGCCGGATTGAGGCCTCCACATCACTGGAGGATATGATTCGGGCGGATTATGTGGTGGAAGCAGCTACGGAAAATGAGGCGCTTAAGTTGAAAATATTTGAGGATCTCGACCGCTTCTGTAAACCTGAAACTTTCCTGGCTTCCAACACCTCTTCTATCTCCATTACCAAGATCGCGGCTGCCACAAAGCGGCCGGAAAGAGTGATCGGCATGCATTTTATGAATCCGGTTCCCCTGATGAAGTTGGTGGAGATCATTAATGGATTGGCAACGGATGATGATACGACGCAAACAACCCAGGATTTGGCGGTGAAAATGGGAAAAACGCCGGTGCCCGCCAACGATTTTCCGGGATTTGTAGCGAACCGCATCCTCATGCCCATGATCAACGAGGCAGTATACGCTCTTTATGAGGGAGTGGGCGAAGCCGAAGATATTGATGAGATCATGAAACTGGGCATGAACCACCCCATGGGCCCCCTTGCACTGGCCGATCTGATTGGTCTGGATACCTGTTTGGCGATTCTGGAGGTGCTTCACAAGGGCCTGGGTGACAGTAAATACCGGGCTTGCCCGCTACTGCGAAAATATGTGGATGCCGGATGGCTGGGTCGAAAAACAGGCCGCGGGTTTTATGTTTATTGAGACCGGGACATTTTAAGGTTTAACAAAGGTTGATCCGGATGGAAAAACGGGAAACAGCAATTCTAATTATGGACGCTGATTTGGTGTAAAACCTGTGAGAGCGGCGTCTCGCCGCGATTGTTCGCGGCTGGAAGCCGCTCCCACAAGGGCTTATCATTTCAAAATGAGAATTGCTGAACGGGAAACAGCCGGTTTGCAAAGACGTTTTGCTTTTGATATGATTCTTGAATAAATGGAATCAAACGCAATTGCCGGTCAGAATGCCCAACAAGTTTCCGGTTGAAATTTTCAAAATTGCTGGAGAAGAATTATGGCCAAAATCCTAATAGTGGACGATGAAGAGCATATCCGATATCTTTACTCGGAAGAGTTGAGTGACGCCGGCTACGAAGTGATTACGGCGGAAAACGGATATATGTTGCTGGAAAAGATCGAAGAGGAAAAGCCCGATCTGGTGGTTCTGGACATCAAAATGGTGGATTACAACGGTCTCGACCTTCTGCAGGATATCAGGAACAAATTCTATGACCTGCCGGTTGTCTTATGTACGGCCTATGACACTTTCAAGGAGAACATGAAATCCATTGCCGCCGATTTTTATGTGATCAAGTCATTTGATTTGTCCGAATTGAAAAACAAGATAGCCATGGCGCTTGAGGCTTCCAAAGGTTGAGCAAGAGATGCGCGTGTAAAATGATCGGCTCCTGACAGGGTGCAATCATTTGGATGTTTTGGCTACAGGGGGACGGCGGAAACAGCAAACAGGGCACTATTTATGGTACTTTTCGCCTCTGATGATAGTGAATGCCCTGTAGAGTTGTTCCAGCAGCAGGACGCGGCTCATTTCATGGGTCAGGGTCAATTTTGACAGTGAGAGCGTTTCGTGGGCCCTGTGCAGGATCTCTTTGGAAATTCCCAAAGGACCTCCGATCACAAAACAGAGCGCTTGCCCCTTCAATGACAGCCGTTCAATTCGTTTTGAAAGGGCTTCAGAAGAATATTCCTTCCCCGACACATCGAGGACAACAATGTGATCTCTTGAGTGGAATTTTTTCTCAATGGAACTCCCTTCCAATGTCAAAATTCTTTCAATCAAGATTCCCTTTGTTACTTTTTCGGGTCTAACTTCGATCCATTCTACAGGGGTGTAGTGCTTGAGGCGTTTGAGATAGAGTGATTCACCGGTTTTGAGGAAGGACGATTTGGTATTGCCGACCACGATGATTTTAATTTTCGGCATAGCGCCTCCGACGTCACTTGTTTGAAGAAACGGCATTTCTTCTTCATGAACCGGTATAATGGTTATTACAAAACGAGGAGAATTTCAACATCGGAAGAATTGTGACACATAACGAAGGGTTTGCAATATTTTTTCCCATGGTGATCCGGAAACTTGGCTTTTCCACACTATCGTATGTTCGCAGGATGGGCACCATGGGTATCTTTTTTCTGAACACGCTTTTCTACACTTTTGTGCCCCCTTTTAAGATTTATCGATGCCTCAAGCAGATTCGATTCATTGGATTTCAGTCCATTCTGCTCATTTTTCTCACGGGCGGTTTTTCCGGTATGGTGCTGGGATTTCAGGGATTTTACAGTTTGAGCCGATTTGGTTCGGATGCGTTCCTGGGGCCCATGGTGGGGCTTGCGTTGATTAAGGAGCTGGGCCCCGTCATTGCCGCCCTAATGGTGACGGGAAGGGCGGGATCGGCCATTGCCGCTGAAATCGGCATTATGCGCATCAGTGAGCAGATCGATGCGCTGGAGTTGATGGGGCTCAATCCTTATCGATATCTGGTGGTGCCCAACCTCTTTGCCGCCATGATTTGCCTTCCCTTGCTCACTGCACTCTTTGATGTGGTGGGAATCTTTGGGGGTTACCTGATCGGTGGTGAGCTCCTGGGGGTCGGTGCCGGCACCTATTTTGGAGAGATGGCCCATTATGTAGAAATGAAAGACGTTCTTGAAGGCATTTACAAATCCTTTAGTTTCGGTGTGATTATTGCCTGGGTTTGTTGTTTTAAAGGATACTATTCGGGTATATACACAGGATTCGGTTCGGAAGGGGTGAGCAAGGCGACCACCCAGGCGGTGGTACTCTCTTCGGTGTTGATTCTTGTGTGGGATTATTTTATGACGTCCGTACTTTTTTGAATTGATGCCGGACCATACCGGTATTTTGAGCGAACAAGGGCCTTTGGCCGGGTAATCTGACTGATGATCAAAATTGAAAACCTGAAAAAATCCTTTGATGGTCACGATGTCTTAAAGGGCATCTCCTTCGAAATAGGAAAAGGAGAAGTATTTGCGCTGGTGGGGGGAAGCGGCGGCGGAAAGAGTGTTTTGCTGAAGCATGTTGCAGGACTCATGCGACCGGACCAAGGAAGTGTGACCGTCGACGGGCTGGAAATCGGCACGGCCGGACGGGAAGCCCTGCGGACATTTCGAGAGCGCCTGGGTTTCTTATTTCAAGGGGGCGCGCTGTTTGATTCTCTCGATGTCTATGAAAATGTTGCTTTTCCGCTGAAAGAGAAAAGCAAACTTGGTCGGGATGCGATTCGGGAAAAGGTGATGGAGGAGTTGGAAAATGTCGGGCTTACCGGATCGGAACATCGCTTTCCTTCCCAAATCAGCGGCGGCATGGTAAAACGTGCGGCCCTGGCCAGAGCCCTTGTGGAGGAACCTGAAATCATGCTGTTTGACGAACCGACCACCGGCCTGGACCCGGTAACGGGGCAGTCCATCCTGACATTGATCGATTCCTGCCACCAACGGCTTTCTTTTACGGGCATTATTGTGACCCACGAAATTCCGAAAGTTTTTGCCATTGTGGATCGGGTTGTTATGCTCCATGACGGGTTTTTAAAAGCAGAGGGAACCCCAGCGGATTTCAGCGAAAGCCGTGATCCGGTGATTCGGGCTTTTCTCGATGGATAGATTTTATATATAATGGTTGAAGACTCCAAATAATGGGGGACGAATGAGAAAATTTGATCTTGAGTTGTGCGTGGGCCTGTTCATGATCTTGGGGATTTTGTGCCTGGGGTATCTTTCCATCAGGCTCGGGAAACTGGAGGTTTTGGGCAGCCAGGGCTATGAAGTGGAAGCGGTTTTCTCAAATGGAGGTGGCATTAAATCCGGTTCTTCCGTGGTGATTGCGGGCGTGGAGATCGGCCGGGTGAAACAGGTCAGCCTT
>JAJDOH010000077.1 GCA_022340265.1 Deltaproteobacteria bacterium
TGCGCTCCGATGCCCCCCCATATGCGAGACCTATTCTTTTAAATTATGAGGATTCCCACAAGAAACCACCTTTAGGAGAAGAATCGGCCAAGATTCGCAATCTCCTTAAGGATACCCTCGACAATACGGTTTGGCGACAACAGGAATGCATGAACCTCATCCCGTCGGAGATGACCCCTTCCCCTATGGCCAGGCTTTTGTCTGTGATGGATCCGGCTTTTCGTTACGCGGAGCACAAGAAATCCGAGGCCTTTTACAATACCGATATTCTGTATTATCAGGGCACGGATTTTATCGCGGAAGTGGAATATCTCCTTGGGGAAGAGATGCGGAAATTTCTCGGCTGCGAAGAAGTGGAAACGCGTGTTATCAGCGGTCAGATGGCCAACATGGCTGTTTTCAGCGCCTTGATGGACTACCTGAACCGTACTGATCGAAAAAGGGAGCCGCGTCGGATAAGTCGGGTAATGTGCAATCACATAGGGAAAGGCGGCCATCTTAGCGCTCAGCCTATGGGTGCTTTAAAAGATTTCGTAGCCCGCGATCCCAAAACGGAACGTCCTGCCGTTTGCAATTTTCCAGTTCTCGATGAGAATCCTTATAAAATGGATGTGCCGGCTGCCCTTCGTTTGATCGACGAATTCAGACCCGAACTGATCATATTGGGCAAGAGTCTTGTCATACACAAAGAACCGGTGGCGGAAATACGCCGGTTTTTGGATGAGCAGGGGATGGAAACAGTGCTCATGTATGACATGGCACACGTCCTGGGACTCATCGGCCCGCACTTCCAGGTGCCGTTTCAAGAAGGTGTGGACCTGGTCACCGGCTCTACCCACAAAACGTTTTTTGGAACACAACGAGGCGTTATCGGGAGCGCATATGTTGAGCAGGAAGAACGTTACGCCCTTTGGGAAGCCTTGGCTCGAAGAACCTTTCCAGGGTCAGTCTCAAACCATCATTTGGGAACATTGTTGGGGCTTCTGGTTGCTGCCTATGAGATGAACCATTTCAGGGATGAATACCAGCGGGAAGTCATTGCCAATGCAAAGGCATTTGCGCGGGCACTGAAAGATTGTGGCATGGATGTGGCAGGTGATCCCGATATCGACTTCACCGAAACACACCAGGTGGTGGTGCATGTGGGGTATGCGAAAGGGCCCGATCTGGCCAGGCGCCTGGAAGCCAATAATATTCTATGTAACTACCAGGCCGTACCCTCTGAGGAGGGTTTTACTGCTGCGGGAGGGTTGCGTCTGGGTGTTTCAGAAATGACGAGATTTGGCATGAAACAGAAAGATTTCGGCGTTTTGGCCCAAATGATCAGTGATGTCATCAATGGAAGCGCCACCATCGCCTCAGAGGTAAAAGCCTTTCGAGAGAAATTTCTGGAGCTTGGATTTTGTTTTCTCAGAGAGGCATATCAGGATCTGATAGAAAAGCTATTCGCACAAATTTGACGGTAAAAGGCTCTTGGGAGACTCAAAGGAAGTTTCTCAACACCTCGCTTTGCCCATTACCTGAAGTAATTCCAGGGTCAAAACTTTGATGAGCCCCTCATCGACTTTAAAGTTGCTTTTCAACATACATAAGAAATTCGCTGTTTGAGTACACTAGCATTTTAAGGAAGTCTGTCTGGCATGTTTGGCACAAATGCCAGTCAATGTCGTGCGTTCAACCCATGTTTGGAATTGCAATAGACGTATGTTTTCCATTGATACAGAACAGATGCGATTGCAACTGGAAGTTGTTCCGGTGAGATGGCTATCAAAGCACGAAGAGATCATTCATGGCAAAGCCGATCAGTTTATGCTTGAATTCAGGAGTTGCACAAATCTCAAGAACCCCATCATCGTGGACAATGACCACATGGTGCTGGACGGGCATCATCGCCTGTTTGCATTCAAAAGACTCCAATTCAATTATATTCCGGTTTGCAAATTAGATTACCATAACGAATGTGTTCAGTTGCGTTATTGGTTTAGACACCTTCAAAATGTCAACCGAGGCGATTTTTTGAATCATCTCAATGAAGAAATGCGCGGAAAAATTCACGAGCTGGAAAGCCGAGAGGAACTTAAACAGGAAATCGAGAAGCATCGATTTCCTTTTGGCATCCAATATGGCGACCGTTTTGCGCTGGTTAATTTCCCTGAAACTTTGGTCCCTGATGCGGTAAGCGCATATAGAATCTCAGAAAAACTTCAGAATCATTTGGTGGAAAGGGGAGCGAGATTGCGGTATGTCCCTTGCCAGTCGGTATTTGAAAGCGAGTCCTACAAGGGACTTAAAAACGACGAAGTCATTATTTGTACCCCACTGATTTCAAAAGAAATGGTTACGGAAGCGGTAAGAATGAAAAAGGTTTTTGCTCCTAAGACAACTCGCCATTTGATCCCGGCTCGCCCTCTTAATTTGAACGTTCCTATCAGCTGGCTTAAAGAAAGAACTCCATTAAAAGACATAAACAAACGATTTGTAGAATTTTTGAGAAAGAAGAAGATAAAGCGTTTCGGTCCCGGTCAAATCATCAATGGCCGCTATTATGAGGAAGAACTTTTTCTTTTTTTTGATTAGCAGTTTTTGACTGCCAAAAGAAAACTTGGCTTTATTGCGCGGCGAGTCTCTTTGAATGGTGCGCCGTGTCTCGAAGATTTTTTAAAGGTTTATGAGCTTCGCGCGGTATTTAAGAATGAGCGGCAAAGAAGCCCATCCCTTTTTGATTTTTGGCATCCTGATAGATGTGCAGCAGGTGTCCGCTGGCCGATGCGGGTACATGGATCAAACGCACAATGGGTGCGTGCCGGGAGTGCTCCGGCAGCTCCACGGTGAGACGGTTTTCTGCTTTCAGCAGAAATTCTTCATCAATGAAGGTGCCCTTTTGATCGGGATAGATGGCGATGGGGATAATGTCCGCTTCCACGAGATCGTTAAAAAAGTGCGTACCGTATGAGACTTCCGGTGTGGACCCGTCCGCTTCGAAGGCGATCTCGCCCAATATCAACGTCTTGTTGATATCTGGGTACCCCACCTTGACACCCAGGTTGATGTCGTTACTGCCCCACCGTCCGGGTCCGAAAAGCGCATACCGTTTCCCGGCCAGAAAACGGTTCAGATCGCCTACAACGTGACCGATTTCCGCTTTTTCCCCGTAACCGGTAATGCGGTTGTAGGCCCTGGGGTCCACATAGACCAGATATTCAATATTTGTTACAAGACCGTTTGTGACACCGCGGCTGTTGATGAAAAGGATTTGATCCTTCGGAATATTTTCAGGCAGCGTTACCGGTTCCAGTTCTTTTCTTAAAGAAAGGGTTCGGCATTGAAGCAGATAAAGTTTGCCGCCGTCGATGGCAAATTCCACATCCACTGGTCGGCCGTATGCGTTTTCCAGCTTTCCGAGGATCCTCTCCATGACGCTCAGAAAGGGCGTTTGGGTCAGAAAATTCTGGAAAGTGAGGCAACTGCGGATTGGGTCAATATTCTGTCCTTTAAACATGGGGGCGGCCAGATTGCCGTCCTGGTTCACCGATATCGCCAGATGGAGATCCGGATGGTCAATTTCCCGTATCAAATCGAGAAATGCGATTGACTCAAGACGCTTCTTCTCAACATACAACACATCCACGGTTTTTTGAGAATATTTCTGGATCTGTGACGCGTCCACCTCCGGTCTCAAAAGGGGATGGCTGATGGGAATCATTCTGGGATAATCATTTCCTACCCGGTCCACCGCGCGTGTCCCGAGACCAAAGACAAGTCGAATAAGACCGTCGTCCTGATTGATACGTGACGACCAGGTGTAGGCGTTGAAGGAAAAGGCGACCCCGGCGGCAAAAGGGAAAAAATAGCCTCCGAAGTGGCGGCCCACCACTTTCTGGGCCAGGACGCTCATCCTTTCATCAAAATCGAGCAGATTTCTCTCTTTGCGATAAAGGATGGGTGCCGGAGCCATGGTACTCATCACCACCGATTTCAACCCGCGAATAAACTCTTCCAGTCGTTCTCCCATCTTTCCGCGGTTGCCAATAAAAACGGAATCATATTTCCCCGAAAAGGCATGCCCCACATTGTCTTCCAGAAGGCTCGATGAACGAAGAATCAAGGGGCATTCACCCACTTCTTCCAGGAATTTTCGGAATATTTCCACCATATCGGGCGGGAAGGCGGCTATTTCCATGACAGCCGGAAGTCTTTGATAGATTTCTTCAATATCTTCCCGGCTCTTATATTTGTAAGTGTGAAACTCATGGAGGTTGTTGTAATCCATGAAATCGGAGAAAACGCCCGAGTTGAAGTAATAGGACTCAGGAATGGCCAGATAGTTTTCCAACTCGGGGTCCCGCTCCGCGAGTCGGGGTAGAACAATCCGGTAAGCGAGCAGCAGCCCTGCCGCCTTGCCGCCGATACGTCCCGGATAGCGCGGACTCCAGTAGGAACGTTCCACGATTTCATCAACGTCGCGAATGGTGATATGATGCTTGGCGATGCCCATGAACGGGAGCTGGTTGGAGATAAAATGATGGATCAGGGCGACCCGAACGCCCTCTGCTTCACTGGGGGATACATATGTGTTCCCCTCGGGAATCTCACAGAAGTCCCGCAGTGCTTTCTTGATTCTGATGGATGTGACGCCTTCCGTGTTGACCACCTTGATCAGGTTTTTCAGCCGGTCCTCTTTTCGGGCAAGGTTGATGTACTGCTCAATTTCTTCCTCATCAAAATGATTCACCAGTTCCAGATCGATAATCGCATCCATGTATTCTTGCAGATTTTCTTCGGCCGGAGTGATGTTTTCCCTTCGCAAGGCGTCTTCGGCATTTTCGCGAATCTGCGCTTCACTGATGGATGCCTTTTCGAGCAGAACGGACCGAAAAATTTTCCGCATGGCTTCCGCCAGATGGGGATACCGCATCATCTTTTGATACATGCGGTAGGCACGCATCAGTTGCTGCTGATTTTTTGGAGTGGTATCCGCCATAGCGTCAATTTATTTAAGTTTCGTCATTCCGGATCTGCCCCGGAATCCAGTCTGCTAACACGGTGTCTCCCTTCCGGATGCCGGGTCCGTCATTCCGGCCGTGATTCGGGACCGGCGTGACGTTTACAACCAATGTATTTGCTGTTTGTTCAGGAATCCGCAATCATCTTCACACCCACCCGCGCAGCTTGCAGGCTTCAGCCACCCGCGCCACGGCAACCAGGTATGCGGCATCCCGCATGTGGATAACGCTGTTGCGGCTCATTTCAAGCACACTGGCAAAGGCATTACGCATGGTATCTTTCAGACGCCAGTGGATTTCCTCCAGGTTCCAGTACAGATTGTATGTGTTCTGTACCTGCTCCAGGTAGGATACCGTCACGCCGCCGGCGTTGGCCAGAAAATCGGGCAGAACAAACACATTCTTATCATAAAGGATATCATCGGCCTCAGGGGTTGTGGGACCGTTTGCCAACTCGCATAAAATGGTACAGCGGATTTCTGGCGCATTCTTGGCGGTAATGACGTTTTCTAGGGCCGCCGGAAAAAGAACGGCCGTGTCCAGTTCCAGCAGGGCTTCGTTTGTGATGGGATCCGTATCAGTAAACCCACTGACCTGTCCAGTACGGATTTTGTGGTCAATGAGAGCTTCCACGTCAATGCCATTGGGGTTATAGACACCCCCTTTTGAATCGGAAGCAGCCAAGAGCTTCATGCCCAGCAGATCCCGTCCGATACGGGCCGCATGCTGACCGGCGTTGCCGAAACCCTGAATGGTCATCGCGGCATCCTTGAGATCGATCCCAAGAGCGTTGGCGGCTTCGCGAACCACATAAATGCCGCCTCTTGCGGTTGCGTCGCCGCGGCCCTGAGATCCGCCGATGGGTATCGGTTTTCCGGTGATGACACCGGGATGGTGCTCTCCCGTGAGGGTTTCATATTCGTCCATCATCCACGCCATGATCTGAGGCGTGGTATAGACATCCGGTGCCGGCACATCCTTGGTAACCCCCAGTGTCCTACCCACGGCACGGACATAGGCTCTGGCCAGGCGCTCTTTCTCGGTATCGGTCAATTCCTTGGGATTACAAATCACACCCCCTTTACCGCCCCCCAGTGGAATATCCACCACCGACGTTTTCCAGGTCATCCAGGCGGCCAGGGCTCTTACCGTATCAATGGTTTCATCGGGGTGCCAGCGGATGCCTCCCTTTGCCGGCCCTCGTGCCGTGTTGTATTGAATGCGAAAACCGTGAAAGACACGCGTGTTGCCATCATCCATCCTGACAGGCATTGTGACTTTCAATTCTTGCATGGGCCAGCGGAGGAGTTCATGGGTCGCATCATCCAACCCCAGTTTTTCTGCAGCATGATCCAGTTGTTGTTGGGCAATTCGAAACGGATTCAATATCTCAGTCATATTCTGCTCCTTTTGATCCAGTGCATATTCGCCTAAGGATCTTAAACTTTGTTACTGAATAACCGATTTGGGGGTCGGCTCAAGCAGCGTATTAATGATGCTTTCACGAATCAGCATTTGCTCTGCCTGAGGTTTTATTTTATTGATCCAGGTGTCGCTTTCGTATATCTCCTTGTAGAGTCTTTTTCTTTCAGAATCATTTTCAAACCGGCGGATCCATATGTAAAGATCATCTTCTTCCAGCGCCACAAAACTGCCGACCACCACCACCCCTTTGGACATCTGAAAGGGGATGATCTCTTCTTCCATCAACCTTACCCACTGGTCACGTTTTCCGTCCTTGATTCGGTACTGTCGAAGTTCAAAAAGCATTTTTGCCTCCTTTTGATTTTGGATTCTAAGGTTGTCCTTTATTTCGTTTTCATAATGACCCTTTGGCTTCAAATTTCTTCAAAATAGGGATTTGAAAGGCATACCCTCTTCAACATAAACTGTAAAGAGGAAAAGTTGCAACAGGTAACGTAACGAATTTTCCCTTGACATGAACGCGATACGTAATTAAAAATGATAGGGGGAAGGAAGATGAAGAGGGTGAAGTTGTTTGGATATTGCATCTTGCCTGTGTGTTTGTCTCCAGAATGAATATTTGACCGCTTAAAATCAGTATGAGGGTCAAAGCGTAAGGAAAATAATCCTCCTTTTTTTCGCCGAACCATTTGGGTTTTTCCTGAAGCCTTCCGGATACGCGCGGAAAAAGCAAATCCTGAAATTTGATTATCATGAAAATGTGTGGAAGGATGTATGTAAAATGGCAAGTATGCCGAGAGGAAGAATTGTTGGAACCGGCTCGACCGCTCCGAAAAAAATATTGTCCAATGTGGATCTTGAGGGGATTGTGGATACCAACAATGAATGGATCGTGCGGCGAAGCGGTATCGAAGAGCGGCATATTTCCTCAAAAGATCTCGATGAAACCACCACGGACCTTGCGACCCGGGCATCACGAAATGCTCTGGATATGGCGGGAATCTCACCTGGCAAGCTCGACATGATCGTGGCGGGAACGGTTACACCGGATCGACAGTTCCCCTCTGCCGCGTGCATGGTCCAGGAGAATTTGAATGCGACAAATGCAGCGGCTTTCGACGTGTCGGCCGGATGTTCCGGGTTTTTATACGCCCTTTCGGTGGCCAACAACGCCATTCAATGCGGGAACTGTAAAACGGCCCTGGTTATGGGCGTGGAACGGCTCTCCACCATTGTGAACTGGGAGGACCGCGGCACCTGCGTGCTTTTGGGCGATGGTGCGGGAGCTGTGGTGTTGACTGCAGAAAAGAGTGACAGTGGCATATTGTCGACCCATTTAAAGTCTGACGGCAGCCTTGGCAACCTTCTCTATTCATCGGAGGGAAAACTGAAACTGCCCCAAGTTCTGAGTTGCATCGAACAGAAATCCTTTCACCTGAGAATGGAAGGTAACCGCCTTTTTAAAAGGGCTATCAACTGTTTGACCGACATTGCCAAAGAGGCTCTCAACCATAACGCCATTAAAGAAACCGATGTGGACAACATGATTCCCCACCAAGCCAATCTTCGCATTATTCAGGCGACGGCAAAAAATCTGAAAATTTCCATGGACAAGGTTTATACAAATATTCAGCGCTACGGGAACACGTCTTCAGCCTCCATTCCCATTGCAATGGATGAAGCCAATCGAGAAGGATTGCTGCGGGTCGGCGCCACCGTTCTTTTGGTGAGTTTTGGGGCGGGACTGACCTGGGGATCGGCGCTGCTGAAGTGGGCGATTTGATTTTTTAACAACGAATTCATTGTGTTAGGAAGCCGAAAAGAAGGAATTTCGCTTACTCAGGTAAAATCCCTTTTCGGTTTTTTTTGGCTTTTTTCCCGGCAGAGAAGAGGACAAACGCCATGGCCCCAATCGCCAGGAACGAGGCTATGAACAGTCCGTCACGGTCGGCTGTCGGGATGGCGCGCCTGAAGACTTCCGCATTCTGAGTTCAGGAGTTTTCGATGGAGAAGGAAGATCTACTGAAAGATGTGCCGCGGCTGGTGGGGCATATTCAGGAAGTCCTTCAGAAAAGAAGTATCGGAGAATCGCTTTTCCCTCAAGGGGTTCTCAGCTCCAATGAGGCGTCTGCAGTCCTTTTTCTGATCAGCTGGAAATGTCCCGATTCCAGTCAAACCATTGACCCCTGTATCGTATTGAACAAACGTTCGAAGCTGGTCAAACAGCCGGGAGATCTTTGTTTTCCAGGCGGAGCGATTTCCCATGGTTTTGACTCAAAGCTGGCGCGATTCATGCGGTTGCCCTTCTTTCCCCTTTACCGGTGGCCATACTGGCGGAAATGGCAGAAGGACCGGCCCCGACAGGCCCGACGTCTGTCGCTCCTTTTTGCCACCGGCATCCGGGAAAGCTTTGAGGAGATGATGTTGAACCCCCTGGGTTTGCGCTTCCTCGGACCTTTGCCGCCACAACGTCTCGTGATGTTTCGGCGGGAAATATTCCCGTTTGTGGGGTGGATTCAAAGCCAAAGACACTTTTTTATCAACCGTGAAGTTGAAAAAATTGTTCACATACCCTTGCGGGAGCTCTTGAAAAAAGAGAATTACGCGCGGTACAAGCTGCTTTTCAACTTGCCTGGCGGGTCGGCCAAAAGCGGTGCATACCAGTATTTCCCCTGTTTCCGACACCACTCCATGACGGGTACGGATGTGTTGTGGGGTGCCACCTACCGGATTATCATGGTTTTTTTGGATTTGGTATTCGACTTTGAGGCGCCTCAAATGGAACGACTCAATGCGGTCAACGGGGTCATTGATGAGACTTATTACCGAAATAACTCCTGAACAAGTCCTAGACTCTGATTTCAACTGTCCCTTTGAGTGCTTTTTTGACCTTACCGATGGGCACTTCTTTTCGGTGAAAGATACCGGCGGCCAGCGCAGATTCAGCATCCGTTTTATCGAAGACTTCAAGAAAGTGCTCTGCGCACCCAGCGCCACTGGAGGCAATAACCGGGATGGAAACCGCTTTTTTCACCGCATTGATGAGCTCCAGATCAAATCCCTGATTGGTGCCGTCCCGGTCGATGCAGTTCAGCAGGATCTCACCGGCGCCCAGCTTCTCACAAACCTGTGCGAAAGTGATTGCGTCAAGCTCTCGGCCTTCCCGGCCCCCCTTGATGGTGCACTGGTACCAGCAGTAGGACTCACCGTTCGGTCCGGGAAATTCCGTTTTGATGACCCGGTGCTTGACGTATTCAGGCTTTTTCACATAAACCCGTCTCGGATCAACGGAAATGACCACGGCCTGGTTTCCGTAGACGCGGGCGATTTTCTCAATGGCACTTCGGCCGGTTTTTACACCGGTTTTTAGATATTCTTCAACGACCAGCACTGCATCGCTGCCGATGGATACTTTGTCCGCACCGGATCTGAAATATTTGGCAGCCACCTCCAGAGCGGTGTAGGTTTTACCGTCCTTGTCCGTGTAATCCCGAATGCCCCCACCGATGGTAAGGGGAACAAAGACATTTACGGAAGTCTGCCGCAGCACCTCCAGCATGGGCATATCTTCCAGGGGAAAATCCCTGAATCCGGTGATGTTGAGAAAGGTGATTTCATCTGCACCTTCCTCGTAATACCTTCGCGCCAGATCGACCGGTTTGCCCAGATTTCGAACATCCCCTTTTTCTCTGACATCGTACTGGTCCCCCTTGGTTACCACCAGATCCCCCGAATCATTGGCGCGAACGTCCAGGCACGCAATGATGCGTTTGGCCAGGCGTGTATGGTTTGATAGTCTTGGGGGCATCGTCGTTTTTCCCTCTTTCTTGAGGAAGTTTTCCAGCAGGCGAAGCCCCGATACCCCGCTTTTTTCGGGGTGAAACTGGGTGGCTGTAACGTTTCCCCTCCGAATGGCACTGACAAAATCGTATCCATAATCGGTAGTGGTCAATACGCTATCATCATCCTTCGGAGCTACGTGATAGGAGTGGACAAAATAAAACTTTTCATCCCCTTCAAGACCTTCAAAAAGCCTGGATGGCTGTTTTATGTTCACACCGTTCCAACCGATGTGAGGGACGGAAAGATCAGTGGAAAACCGTTGCACGCGCCCTTTTATGAAACCCAGCCCCGGCATATCAGGCGCTTCTTCGCTTCTTTCAAAGAGCGCCTGAAGTCCCAGGCAGATGCCCAGGAAAGGACGGTCGGCGCTAAGGTAGGTCATCAGCGGTGCGACGAAATTTTTTTGGCGCAGGATTTCCATCATGTTACCGAAAGCGCCCACACCGGGAAATACCAGCTTTTCGGCGGAGAGGATATCCTGTTCCGTTTTAACAAGGTGGACCTGTTCGCCAAGACTTTCAATGGCGTTAATGACGCTTCTGACATTTCCGGCGCCGTAATCGAGCAACGTGATCATGGGTGCTTCCTTAATAAAGTCGTTTGAATATTCCCTGCAGCTCCATGTTAGGATATGCAGGCTTGCTAATTTAAAGGGTTTTGGTTTATACAAAATGAAATGCGAATTGTAAAGTTCGGCCGACATTGAAAGGGTCTTTTTCTATTAAAGCGGTTGATCGAAAGGAACGATTGAGTATGCGGGTGACCAGTATTCAGATAGAAATTAAAGACGGGCCCAAAGAAGAATTTGTTTTAATAAGCAATGAAGGAAATTGATATGGCCAAAACCTATGACATCGGCTTAAAAGAGGCGCTTTCGCTTACTTTCGATGCCATCGGAACATTGAAGCCGGTGACAATGCCCGTTCATGAGGTGTGCGGACATGTGGCCGCGGAGGATTTAAGGGCGGTGGTCGATTGTCCGTCGGCCACGTCTTCCCTGAGAGACGGGTACGCAGTGCTTTCATCCCATATAGCCGGTGCATCCCGCGAACAGGGTATCTCTCTGAGGATTGCCGGATCTCTGGCTGCGGGAGATCCCACCGAAAAAACCGTGCGTCCGGGTGAAGCGATTGAGGTGCTTACGGGCGCGGTGATTCCCAAAGGCGCCGATGCTGTCGTCTCCGTTGAATTTACGGAACGCCGAGGCGACAGGGTGATCTGTTATCGGGATGCGCCGCCCGGATGCAATCTTCTCTTTCAGGGAAGTGATGTGCCGAGAAAGGGGCTCATTGCGAGTGGGGGCCAGGTTTTGACGCCGGCACTGACCGGTTTTTTGGCAGCTGGCGGTTTGGATCGGCTGAAGGTTTATCCAACACCCCGGGTTGCCGTTGTGGCCACCGGCGACGAGGTGATTGCCCCCGGTAACCCTCTTCGACCCGGCCAATTGTACGCCAGCAACATTGTAACACTCTATTCGTGGTTGCGTCATTTCGGTATGCCCGGAGAAACCGCCGTTGTTCGGGATCGTCCCGATGCGCTTAAAAAGACCTTTCAGAAACTCCTTTCAGGAAATGATGCGTTGCTGACCAGCGGCGGTGCCTGGAAAAGTGAAAGGGATCTGACGACGAAAACCCTGGATGAAATGGGCTGGGAGATGTTGTTTCATCGGGTTCGGATCGGTCCGGGAAAAGCGGTGGCCCTGGGAATTCTGGATCACAAACCGGTTTTCTGCTTACCCGGCGGGCCTCCGTCCAATGAGATGGCATTCCTTCAGATTGCGTTGCCGGGTCTCCTCAAAATGGCGGGAAAGCCGACTCCGCCCTTTAGACTTAAAAAAACCCGATTGGCGGAAGCGGTGAGCGGGGACATTACATGGACACAGTTCTTTCAGGCATCCCTCGAAAAGAGAGAAGGGGAGTGGTGGGCTGTTCCACACCGAATGAAAAGCCGAATTCAGTCTCAGGCCCGTGCGCAGGCCCTGATAGGGATTCCAGAAGGGGTGCAACGTCTGGCCCCGGGCAGTATCATTGAAGTGCAGGTGCTCTTCTAACGCGGCAGGGCCGCAGTTTTAAGTCTTGGGTTTTAAGTTTTGAGTGGTCCTACCAAAGAATTCCTTGGTTTTTTGAAAGATTTTCAGCGAATAAGGCAGTAAAGGATTGTGTCCATCATGAAAACAGAGGAAATGAAATCCACCAATGGGAAAACGGGACTCATAGAGGTTTATATAAACCCGCCTGGAAAAGCCAATTTTGTGCCTTATGGTCTCGCCCTCCGTGCTTCAGGTTATGGGTTTCGGTCGTTGATTACCCGTTTTAGAGATCACGATCTGGAGGACGGTGAGGCCGCCGCCATGGGATTTCTTGCGCCCAACCTGGAAATTGATGCTTCAGCACTGAAAGCTGATTCGAATGATTCGAGCATGGTCAGATCGGCGATTGAAGCGGCCTTTCAAAATGCCGCAAAGGCCGCTTTGTCAGGCGAATATGATATCGTTGTACTGGACGGTGTTTTAGACATGGTGTTAAAGGACTCGATTTCCTTAAAGGATATCCTGAAGCTGATGCGTGAAAAAGCGATGCA
>JAJDOH010000087.1 GCA_022340265.1 Deltaproteobacteria bacterium
TATGAGGGTATGTGGATTTCGCGGGCCTACTCCCTGGACTATCCGGCGGAGTTGAAGGAGAACATGTATTTTGCGGTGGAAACCTTTGCGGGCCATCCCAAATTGCGCCAGACCTGCCGTTTGGAGGAAAACGTCCTGGTCACCGCGGAGGGCCCCGTGGTCTTCACTCTGATGGAACATATGGAAGAGGCAATGAACAGATAGGCACTTGTGGATTTGGTGCGACAAGCTGGGGTTGGAATTGAGTGAAGATGAAGCCCTTGAAGTGCTGGCGGCGGTGAAGCTTTGATCCCACGATTTAAAAAGGGTTTTAAGCGAAGGAGAATTCATGGAGATTGCCGAAAAAGTGAGCGGAAAGGGTTGAACGGTTTCTAAGAAAAACCCAATTGATGCAACACCCTTAACCTAAAGAACACGACGGTATTTGATCTTTTCCATGCCTCGTGTTCTTTCTGGTTTAGGGGGCGCACTGCCATTTTTCAAAACGGGAAATACGGTTGATCATTGCATGAATGGTCAGATTTGTGCTATTGACACGGTGTTTCCAGGATCAAAGCAAACCATTGCGTTCGAATGCCCGGGTCGGTATCCGGATGGGATGTCCATCCCTTTGGCCGGCACCGGCAAACTGGAGTAGAAAGTCATGGAAAAAACAGTCAAAGAAGCCCTCAAAGAGATTGTGGGCGAGGAGAATTTCACCGATTCTCTTATCGATTTAATCGCCTACGCAAAAGACGCTTCAGAGCATCAGCACAGGCCCGAGGCGGCCGTGTGGCCCATCCGTACGGACCAGGTGTCCGCCATCATGAAACTGGCGACCCGGGAAGAATTTCCCGTGATCCCCAGGGGGGCGGGAACGTCACTGGCGGGATTGGCGGTGCCGGAAAAGGGCGGTCTCATACTGGATCTGGGGCGTATGGACAGAATCATCGATATCAATATTGAAGACCGCCTGGCGGTGGTCCAGCCGGGGGTTATCTACGCGGAACTGGATCGTGCCCTGTCCCCGCACGGGTTCTTTTTTCCCCCTGATCCGGCAAGCGGCTCCGTCTGTACTCTGGGTGGAAATGTGGCCACCAACGCCGGCGGTATCAAAGGTGCCAAATACGGTACCACCAAAGATTATGTCCTGGCTTTGGAAGTGGTGCTGCCGGACGGCCGCATTCTGCACACCGGGAGCAAGTGCATGAAAAGTGTTTCCGGTTACGATTTAACAAAGCTTTTTGTGGGTTCCGAAGGAACCATCGGCGTGATCACTGAAATTACCTTCAAAATCAATCCGAAGCCACCTGTGACGTCCACGGCCATGGCCACCTTTGAAACCCTGGAGGATGGCGGACAGGCCATCAGCGAGATCATGTATTCCGGTATCATCCCCAGTGCCCTGGAGTTGGTGGATCGACAGAGCCTGAAGGCCATTAATGAAAATACGGATCTGCAGTTGCCAGAGGTGGAAATCATGCTGGTGGCTGAAACCGACGGCTACACCAAGGAAGAGACCGAATTCCAGATGAAAACGATCATGGAGATCTTCCGGAAAAACAACGCCACCATGGTCAAGCATGCCGATGAGAGCAAAGGGGGGGCCGCGGCACTCTGGACTGCCCGAAAATCGGCCTATGGCGTCATGGCCCGCATCAACAACAACCTTATTGTGGAGGATCTGGCGGTTCCCATGAGCAAGGTGCCTGAAATGCTTCGGGCCATTTCGGATCTTGCCAAAAAGTATGACCTTCAAATTCCTACCGTGGGGCATGCGGGGGATGGCAATCTTCACCCGGTGGTCAGCTTCGATGGAACCGATCCCGACCAGGTCAGACGGGTGGAGGAAGCGTCCGAGGAACTGTTTAAAAAAGTGATTGAGCTGGGTGGAACATTGACCGGAGAGCACGGCATTGGACTGGCTAAAATACCGTTTATGCATCTTGAGCATGATGAGACCAGTATGGATATCATGCGGTCTTTGAAACGGTTGTTTGATCCAAAAAATATCCTCAATCCGGGAAAAATGGGGCTGGAGGCATAGATGGAAGGTACTTACGAATTTGAAAAGAAATTCCGGGATCAGGTTCTCAGATGTTCAAGCTGTGGGTTTTGCAGGGCCGTCTGCCCTGTTTTCGGTCTCACCAAACGGCCGGCGTTTAATGCCCGGGGAAAAATGTTGATTCTAAAAGAGGTGATGGATGGCAATATTCCGCTGAATGATGAACTGGTGGAAACCCTTTTTCAATGTACCACCTGCGCCAGCTGTGCCAACCAGTGCCCGTCGGGCGTGAACCCGCCGGAAATCATCAAACAGGTCAGAAAAGATATGGTTCAGGGGGGCACCTGTCATCCGGCCTTTGCGGGAATGAACCAGGTTCTCCAGGAATACACCAATATTTACGGCGAAGATGAACCGGAGGATTTTGAGCGGGAGCGAAACAAAAAAGCGGATGTTGTCTTTTTTATCGGCTGTGTGGGATCCTACCGTGAGGACGAGGCCACCATGGCGACATTGGATGTCCTGGATCATTTGAAGGTCGATTACACCCTAATTGACGAGGTCTGCTGCAGTGGTGCACTGGGGGATGTGGGGTTTGAAGTCAACGAAAAGCTTGCCAAGACCAACGTGGATCTGATTCTTGCCACCGGCGCCAAAACGGTGGTGACCGGATGCCCCTACTGCTCGAGGACTTTCAACGGCAAGGAGGAATACAGTGCCCTCAAAGATGCGGGAATAGACATCATCCATGTGAGCCAGTTTCTGAAGGATTTTGATTTTGGGGTTAAAACGGATAAGCGGGTCACCTACCATGATCCATGCGATCTGGGGAGACACTGCGGTATTTATGATGAACCCCGCGAAATCATTGGACGGATTGCACCCAACTTTGTGGAGCTGAGACACAACCGGGCTGATGCCCTCTGTTGCGGTGCCGGGGGCGGCGTGCGCGGCGCCTTTGCCAAGAACTCCATCGCCATGGCAAGAAGGCGTCTGGAGGAAGTGGAGGAAACCGGAGCCGAAGTGGTCTTGACGGAATGTAACTCCTGTGTGCACAATCTGACCAATGCAAAACTGCGGGCGCAGAAATTTAAAATCTACACGACCACACAATTTATAAACGAGCTTCTGGAAGAAGCATAAATAGGTGGAATCTATAAACGACTGGGAGGACATCATATGAGTTCCGATATCCTGAGGACATTACAACTTCCCAAAATGCGCATGATCCGGCAGCAGTTTGAAATTTCTCCCGCCGTGAACGTAGCCGATGAGTTGGACCGGGAGTGGCCCCGAATCAAGAAAGTTCTGGATCTCCCTTCCGGTTCCAAGATCGCCATCGGCGCCGGCAGCCGGGGCGTATCCAACCTCTCCGTTGTGGTTCGGGATATTGTGGCCAGACTGAAAGCGGCCGGCTATGATCCCTTTGTCACACCTGCCATGGGGTCCCACGGCGGCGCAACGGCACAAGGCCAGATGGATGTCCTGCGACATCGGGGAATTACGGAAGAGAGTGTGGGCGCTCCGGTGAAGGCCACCATGGAGGTTCAACCCATGGGTGAGGCAAACGGGATTCCCCTTTTCCTGGATCGATTGGCTTTTGAGGCCGACGGCATTGTGCTCATCAACCGGGTCAAGCCTCATACCAATTTCATTGGCCCGACGGAAAGCGGTATTATCAAGATGATGGCCATCGGTCTGGGCAATCAGGTGGGTGCAGAGCATTATCATCGCCTATCGGTGGTTCGGTCGCAGTATAAGATCATCAGCTCAGCCGGCAAAGCGCTGATTCAAAAATGCCCGTTTCTCTTCGGGGTATGTCTGCTTGAAAACCAGACCCATGAAACGGCCCGCGTCAAAATTGCTCCGGCTAAAGAGCTGGAAGCCGTTGAAAGTAAACTCCTGGAGACGGCCCGCGCCTGGTTGCCGACCCTGCCGTTGGACGAGATAGACCTTCTCATCGTCGATGAAATGGGAAAAGACATCAGTGGCGAAGGGATTGATCCGTGCGTGGTCGGGCGGGATGTGTGTGCATATGGTGCAAAACGCCCCTGGCCTAAGATCACCCGGATCTTCGTGCGGGACTTAACGGTCGGCAGCGAGGGGAGTGCCCTGGGGATGGCCCAGGCGGATTTCACCACGCAGAGGCTGGTGGACAAGATTGACTTTGATGCAACCCTTGTGAACTCCATTACGGCCTGTGCCCCTGAAGCGATGAAAATTCCATTGGCGTTTAAAACGGACCGGGAGGTTATCGCCACAGCCCTTAAAACATTGAGACCCTATGATTTGACAGATCTCCGAATTGTTCACATCAAAAACACATTGGAACTCACAAGACTGATGGTGTCGGTTGGATGCCTTGAATTTCTCAAAAAAAACAGAGGATTAATCATTGATGCCAAAGATATGGAACTTGCATTTGATGACTCCGGAAATCTGATCTCCGATCTGTATGATCAGAAATAATCAATAAATGAATGACGAGGGCTGACATATGAAGAACGAACAAATTAATGAACTTGTCCAAAAAGCCTATGATCTGGGCTTTGAGTACGAAAAAGTATACCGGGGCTGCTCACAGGCCGGATTGGCCGCTATTCAAGACATCTTGAACATGAAAAATGACGACATCTTCAAAGCCGCTACCGGATTTGCGGGGGGTGGTGGTTTGAGCGGCGTCAGTGTCTGCGGCGGGTATGCGGCCGGTGTTCTGGCCATCGGCCAGCTGCTGGGCCGGGAACGGTCCAATTTCAAAGACCCGGAAGGGGTTCGCCACCAGAATTTTGACCTCGTCAGGGAATTTACGGGGAAATATATTGAGGAACTGGGTTCGGTCATCTGCCGGGATATCCAAATCCGGAAATTCGGAAGACCCTACTATATCGCCGACAAGGACGAGTATGATAAATTCGAGGCGGCGGGTGGCCACGAGGATAAATGTACGGATGTGGTCGGCCGGGCCACCCGTCTTGCCGTTCGGTTCATCCTGGAAAAGGGGCTGGTTCCTGAATCCTTTGGTGAACCGACTGAATAAGGGGTTTGCATTCTTATTCTTTACAGGCAGTTTATAACCTCATTTTCCTCCTTTTTTGAAGACCTTTATCATGTTCCCTCGGCAGGAGACATCAAACGGTGAAAGCCGAACCACTCATTACCCTGGATAAGATTGCTGTCCGCCTTTATGACAGAATATATCTTCAGAATACCTCCTGGGAGATCAAAACCCATGAAAACTGGGCCATTGTGGGGCCCAACGGATCGGGCAAGACCACGCTGGCCAAAGCGCTTTTCGGGGGTGTTCCGGTGGTCAGAGGTTCGGTCAGGCATCATGTGAAGCCATCAAAGGAAGACAGTGAGACCCCGGAGAAAGTGTCGGTGGGATATGCTTCCCCAGAACTGTTTCGTGAGGTCTTTGAGCGTGAGCTGCTGCAGGAAAGTTTCAGAGATTTCAGCGGTCGAATTGATGAGAAGACCACGCCAAGGGACATTGTTATTCAGGGCATGCAAAAAGGTGCCTGTGAGGACAAGGATTTCGAGCACGATCTGCGGCATTTTGCGGAGAAGCTGGGGATCGGAAATATTCTGAATCGGGATATCTGTGCCGTTTCATCGGGGGAGCTCTGCAAAGTCGTCATTGTACGGGCGCTGATGCGAAAACCGAAGCTTCTGATTCTGGATGAACCGTTCAACGGATTGGACAGCCGTTCTCGAAAAGATCTGAAAGAAAACCTCGATGACCTCATTCGGATTGGCGTGCGCCTGGTATTGATCACGCACCGTTTTGAGGAACTTCCCTCTGGCATTACCCATGTGCTTCAACTGAAAGACGGAGAGATTCGCCTGGCCGGAAAAAAGGAGCAGGTTCTCGGTTCCGGGGTCTTTTCCGAAGAAACGGAGGAAAACGGAAACCGTTCTTTTGCCCTTCATGACCTACCGTATTTATCGTTTATTGAAAAGGAAACAACACCCGGAGTGACCGGGACACCCGAAGACCGAACGCTCATTGACATGCGGCATGTAAAAGTGCGCTACGGCGATACGGTTGTGCTGGATGATTTTAATTGGGAGGTCAAAACGGGTGAAAACTGGTTGATTCTGGGGGAGAATGGGGCAGGAAAATCAACGGTGCTCAAATTGATCCTGGGTGACAACCCTCAGGCCTATTCCAACCATGTCTTTGTGTTCGGCAAAAAAAGAGGGGTCGGTACCAGCATCTGGGAGACCAAAAAGAAAATCGGTATGGTTTCAACGGAATTTCAGGCGCGATATCCCAAAGACGTGCCGGCATTTCATGTGGTCTTGTCGGGCTTTTTTGACTCCATGGGGCTTTTTCGTACTTGCAGCAAGGAGCAGAAAACAAAAGCCCTGGAGTGGATGAAGATGCTGCGTATCGATCAGCTTAAAGAGCGTACTTTCGGAAGCCTTTCCTACGGGCAGCGGAAATTGACCCTTATTGCCCGTGCCGTGGTGAAATCACCGGTACTGCTGTTTCTGGATGAACCCTGTGACGGTCTGGACCGGGACAACCGCAAGAAAATTCTGGGCGTTCTGGAAAACATCGGCCGACATACCCATACGAAACTGGTCTACGTGACACACCATGAAGATGAGATTCTGCCCTGTATTACACACCGATTAATGCTTCACCGCGGCAGGATTATCGAATCGGCAAAGATTCGCTGAGCATGGGTGATTGCTTGCTCATCTCGTACCCCTTTGCCTTTCAAGTTAGGGCCTCAGAAGCAGAAGAGTATCTGGTAACAAATGAAGGAAGCCACAACACACCTTAAAAAGCAGGGAAAAAATTTTCCAACATTAAAGGAGCAAACAATTGTCTGAAATCAAATTCCACCCTTACATAGACGGTTTGATCCAATACGCCTTTGCCAACCCCACGACCCCCATGTGGAAGCTGAGCACGGCGGAGGTCAGAAAGACCCGGAACGAGATGATCGCCAAAATGATGGGGCCGGGCGAGGAAGTGCGCAGGGTAAAGGAACTTCGCGTGCCGGTCGAAGGCGGTGAAATCAACCTCCGCCTTTACTACCCGATCGACGAACCTGACCTGCCGATCTTCATGTGGTTTCACGGCGGTGGCTGGGTGGTGGGCAACCTGGACACCCATGACAGCCCCTGTCGGGCTCTGGCCAACCGCTGCCGGGCCTGTGTGGCCTCGGTGGATTACCGCCTGGCTCCGGAGTACAAGTTTCCGGTGGCGGTCTACGATTGCCTGACGGCCACCCGGTGGGTGGCTGAAAACGCGGTCTCCCTGGGTCTGGACGCCGGCCGCATCGCACTGGGCGGCGACAGCGCCGGCGGGGGGCTGGTGTTCGCGGTGGCCTTGCTGGCCAGAGACCAGGGCGGCCCGGTCCTGCAAAAACTGCTCTCGGTCTACCCGTCTACTGACATCACCAGTTTTGAACGGGAAAGCTTCAGGAAATACTGGGACAAGGTAATCCTCAGCGGCCCGGTCTGCGACTACTACCGTAAGGAGTATCTCAAGGGACCGGAGGACGCGGCCAACCCACTGGCCTCCCCCTTGCTTGCCGAGGATTTATCAAGCCTGCCGCCCACGCTCATCATTACCGCCGAGCATGACGTGTTGACCAGCGAAGGCGAGGCCATGGCCGAGGCACTGAAGGAAGCCGGTGTGGATACCACGTACTCCTGCTACCCCGGCATGATCCACCTTTTCTACGGCATGGGTGAGCTGACGGAGGCGGAAAACGGCCTGGCGGAAACCGGACGCTGGTACCGAAAATAGGGGTCAAATAGGGGTCAAGTCTGCTGTTGACCGTTAGTCAGTTATATGGTGATGGAATTTCATGTGCAGACCATTAAGAATAGAATTTCCGGGCGCGTGGTACCATGTAATGAACAGGGGACGAAGGGGGCAATCCGTTTTCCAGGACAAACAGGATTATACTCTGTTTATTGAGCTCCTTAAAGAAATCGTTGATATTTACAGGTTGAGGGTCGCCGCCTATTGTCTCA
>JAJDOH010000108.1 GCA_022340265.1 Deltaproteobacteria bacterium
CTGGCGGTTTTCTGGTTGGGCATTCTGACACGGCGTGGGTCCGAATCGGGTGCCATCAGCGGACTCGCAGCCGGTGTTGGGTTTAATATCTTTCTCTGGCAATTCCGCGGCAGCGCGGTTTCCTGGTTATGGTGGAACGTGTTCGGGTTTCTGGTTTCTTTCGGGGTCGGGTATGGGTTGAGCACCCTGTCTCCCCCCAAAGACGCCGCTGAAGGCTTCATTTTGCAGCATGGAGATCTCGTCCGGGAATACCTGTCGGAAAGAAAATTCTATTGGATTCTGAAGGTCGGTTTTCTGCTCATTCTGCTAATCGGTTTCATTCTGCAGAAGCTGCTTTCATCCGGGTAATGGAAATATCTTTCAGGACCTCCACAAAGAATAATTACGCAAAATCTTCTGAAATTCCCCCGATTGACAACCCTGACACTTTCTTCTATTCTGCCGCTGTCTTTTGCCGTACTCACAACCGAAAAATCTAAAAGAAACGGATGATGCATCTATGCCCACATACTTTCTAAACCCGATTTGCAAAACCCTGGAAGAGGCACTTCTTAACACTTACAAAGCAGATGCCCTGAAAGCGCTGGCCAAACTGGTCTGCCACAAAATTCCCAATCGAAAAGCGGACATTGTTCGCGCCATCTGCGGCGTCATGTTGAGCTTTGAACTGAAAACTCATTTTGACAAGCTGAACCCTATTGAAAAGGCAACCGTTCAGGAAGCCCTGTTTGCGCCGGATGGGATCCTGGACAAAACCCAATTCAAAGCCAAATATCAGGAGGCACCGCCCCTGGGTCGCAGCATGGGCTGGCGCGCAAAAGGTCACCTGGTGGATCTCTTTGTGATTAACCGGCACGTGCCCGAAGATCTCAAGAAAAGATTGAAGGCTTTTGTCAAAGCGCCCAAAGAGGATGACATTCGACATGTGGACAAACTGCCCGAAGTCATCCTCCTGGATATCGAAGAAAAAACCGTGGAAAGGGACCTTTTTGTGCGCAATACGGCGGCTGCCGCTTTAAACAACCTGGAAACGGTGCTGCGGCTCGTTGAAGGGGGCAAAATCAAAGTCAGTGCCAAGACCGGGCGCCCTCCCCTGGCCAGCCAGAAAATCCTGGGGAAACTCCTTCAGGACGGCGACTGGTACAAAGAGGAGGACATCCATGAAGGCATCGGATACATCCAGGCGTTTGCGTGGCCCGTACTGTTGCAGGGGACGGGACTGGCAAAGGCCGACGGCAGCGCGCTCAAGCTCACCAACAAAGGGAAGAAGGCCCTGAAAGGCAATTTTCCGAAAGTGATCAAAGAGGCATGGTCCAGATGGCAGAGCAACAAATTCCTGGATGAGTTCAGCCGGGTGGATAAAATCAAGGGACAAACAGCATCGCGGCACCGGGCGCTGTTTCCCGCGTCCACACGAAGACCGGCTTTATACGAAGGTCTCTTGCTGTGCACACCCGGCAAATGGCTCACGGCAAAGGAATTGATTCGATCAATGCTCTCAAAGGGATTTGATTTTGAACTGGCGCGATACGCCTGGAAACTCTACGTGGGAGATGCTCAGTACGGTCACCTGGATGAGTACGGGGACCAGACAATGATCAAAATGCGGTATGTCCTGGCATACCTTTTTGAATACGCGGCCACCCTTGGCATCGTCGATGTGGCATACATTTATCCCGACGGCGCTCTTTCCGACTACCGTGGATTGTGGGGATGGGGCATGGACGATACGAACTTTCTGAGTCGGTACGATGGCCTCACGCACATCCGGATCAACGCCCTTGGGGCCTTCGCCATGGAAATGACGGACACCTATGATGCCGGCCCCCAGAAAAGCCGGGCGGTTCTCACGGTGCTGCCGAATCATGACGTTGTGGTGACGGATGCCCAGTCCCTTTCCCCCGCCGATAAATTGTTTCTTGAAAAATCATGTCGAAAGAAATCATCAGCCGTGTGGAAACTGACCACACGCACCCTTCTTGAGGCTGCGCAAAACGGCACGACCATTGAAGAAATCAGAACCTTTCTCGAATCCCGATCCGCCCAGCCCATCCCCGATACCGTAAGGACCCTCTTAAATGACACGAAAAAGCGATCCACCGGATTTGAATACGCCGGAAGAACCCACCTGGTGGCCTGCAAGGACACTCTGGTTCAAAAGCTTGTGACAACCGACGCAAAACTGTCAAAGCTGTGCCGGCCCGCCGGGGAAACACATATTGTCATCCTTCCGGGAAAAGAAAAGCAGTTCATGACCGCCCTGCTCCGGCTGGGCTACATCGTACCGCAGCTGCGGGAACAGATATGACCGATTTCAACCCTGCCAACCCCCTAATCGTACAGGGGGATCACACTGTTTTGGTGGAAGTGGACAGCCCACGATACGAGGCAGCCCGCAACGAACTGATCCGATTCGCGGAACTGGTCAAGTCCCCCGAACATATCCATACGTATCGCATCACCCCCCTCTCCATCTGGAATGCCCGCGCCGCCGCCATTCCCGCATCGACAATCATTGACGCCCTGTGCGAATTTTCAAAATACGATGTTCCGGAACACGTCCTGATTGAAATCCATGATTTTGCATCCCGGTTCGGCCGTCTGAAGCTCCGCCGTCATGACAAAGGGCTTTTGCTGTCCGCCGACAGTGATGCCCTTGCGGAAGAAATCGCCCATACACCTGCCATCGGAGAACTGCTGCAACATCGCCTTTCAGAGACCGAATTTCAAATCAGGGTATTAGACCGCGGCAAGATCAAGCAGGAACTCATCAAAGCCGGTTTCCCGGCGGAGGACCTTGCCGGGTATGTGGAAGGCGAGCGGATTGATTTTGCGGTTCGCGCCACGACTTCTTCGGGCGCTGCGTTTTCATTTCGCCCCTACCAGCAGCAGGCGGCCGACGCCTTTTACGCCAACGGCGATGATCGGGGCGGAGCCGGTGTCATTGTGCTCCCCTGCGGTGCCGGAAAAACCATCGTGGGCATCTCCTGTATGACACAGCTTCAAACCTCCACATTGATTCTCACCACCAATGTGACCGCCATTCGCCAGTGGAAGCAGGAACTGATGGACAAGACCACACTCTCCGAGGAGGAAATCGGCGAATACAGCGGCAACAAGAAAGAAATTCGCCGGATCACCATTGCCACTTACCAGATCATGACCTATCGCCCGGATAAAGAAGGCGATTTCCCCCATCTGGTCCTTTTTGACGACCGCAACTGGGGGCTGATCATCTATGACGAGGTGCATATGCTACCCGCCCCTGTTTTTCAGGTGACAGCGGGCCTGCAGGCCAGGCGACGTCTGGGTCTGACCGCCACCCTGGTTCGGGAAGACGGCAAGGAAGAGGATGTGTTTGCGCTCATCGGCCCCAAAAAGGTGGATGTGCCATGGAAGGAGATGGAACAGCAGGGGTGGATCGCCAAAGCCCGGTGCTGCGAAATCCGAATCCCCCTGCCCGAAGATCTGCGCATGACCTATGCTGTGGCCAACAAGCGGAAAAAATTCCGCATCGCATCGGAAAACCCTTCCAAACAGAAACTGATCCGGGAAATCATGGCCCGGCACAAGGGAAAACAGATTCTCTTGATCGGCATGTATATCGACCAGTTGAAAGACGCCGCCAAAGGCCTGAACATCCCGTTGATCACCGGTTCCACTTCCCAGAAGAGGCGGGACAGCCTCTACGGGGATTTTAAGGACGGTCGAATCAAGGCACTGGCTGTTTCCAAAGTGGCCAATTTTGCGGTGGACCTCCCGGACGCCGCCGTGGCCATTCAGATCTCCGGCACTTTCGGTTCCAGGCAGGAGGAAGCCCAGCGCCTGGGCAGAATTCTGCGGCCCAAATCCGGCGAAAATCAGGCCTTCTTCTATTCACTGGTCACACGGGATACGGTGGAACAGGATTTCGCCCTCAAACGACAACTGTTTTTGTGCGAGCAGGGGTACGAATACGCCATACGGTCCGGTGGCGCATTCTAGTCCCGCACCTTTACAGTATGCTTTTTTCCATTTCCCTGGAAAGGGCGGTGAAAACTAGAGTCGCTTCGTCTCCTGAATGGAACTGTATTATTCAACAAATTTCTGTTACAATATTTTAATAGCGCAAGGACAGCCAAAAGGAGGGTTAGATGGTCAAAGAGCTAGAACTGCTCAATCCGCATAAATGGATTCAGCATATTATCCAGGATTTTATCGCTACTTCACCCAAGAACACCATGGACGACGGATCCGGTGAAGCCGCCTGGGACGATGTGCTGG
>JAJDOH010000186.1 GCA_022340265.1 Deltaproteobacteria bacterium
CGGTAACGATGGCCATGAACTCCTGCTGGGTGTATTCCATGGCCTACCCCTCCTTCCGGTCCATCAGTTCCTTGATCTGCGCCTCGCTCTTGATCCACTTGCGGTAGGGATCCATCAAAAAGCCGGTCTCGGTGGCGCTGATCATCTCGATCTTTTCCTGCCCGATCAGGTCCAGGTATTCCTGTGGGGTGCTGTAGGAATGCACCCACGCCTTGCAGTATGCTTTGGTTTCCTCAGCCGTCTTCATGGCCTTGTTCATCATGAGCATGTGCTCTTCATCGCTGTCGTACAGCCCGCAGGATGCCTGGGGCCAGGAGCACATGGGCCAGTACACCACCGCGTCCACCACTTCGGCGATGATGCGCACCAGGTTGGGATACTGGCGCATGCAGTCGGTGTCCACGATCCGGTCTGCAACCAGCACCACCTTTTCAGCTGCCCGGGACATCTCAAAGCGGCTCCACTCGCTGCCCAGCATGATGGCGTTGCCATATATGTCGGCCATGGTCACGTGGATGGCAGCCAATTCCGGCCGCAGGGAGCGGAAGGCGCCCAGGGTACGGCCGGTGAAGGGATCGGTTATGGTCGGAATCTTTTCGGTTGCTGGATAAGTATCGGGGCTGTCGCCGGAGCACCACTGTTGGTCGTTGGAGATGTTCACCGTCGCCGGTACGAATGGCCAGTTCATGGCCCCGCCGAAAAGCCGAAAGGCCATGGCTCCGTTTGAGTAGTCCTCAATAACAGTCTGACCGCTTGTGACCGCGCGGTTGAGGCCGTTAGCAAATCCATATACCTCCAGGCCCGAAAAGCCCACCTCGCAGCGCCGCACCGCTCCCACCGCGGCCAGCAAATTCACCTGGCTGGAACCGCAGTGGCAGATAACGTTTAGATCCTTCCTGCCCTGTTTGACCATCTCCTTACCAAAGGCTACTGAGTCTGAACCAACCGGGAAGGCGGCTCCGTGGCAATAGGTCATCCCGTCCCAAGTGTAGGACGATACCGCCTCCTGCATGGAAATAAGCTTGTTTTGCAAGTGAAAACCTCCTTTTCCATTCTAATGCCGAAAGTTATACGCAGCAATCATGCAAAAGTCAATTGGAAGGCGGGGATTTAGCGTTCGAAAAAGTGGGGGCAGGTGGGCAAGGAAAGCGGCGAAACCCCGTAATTGGGATGGTGTTTCGGCAAAAAATATTGTAGACTCTTAATATGGCTCCGGGTGCGTATATCACCCGACTATCCGGTAACCGCATGAGTACTCTTAAGGAGGGAACATGGCATATCAATACATCCTAAACGAGGTCAAGGATCGCATCGGCACACTGACCCTTAACCGTCCGGACAAGATGAACGGCCTGGGCAAGGATATGGAGGACGAGATCACCGACTGTCTGCAGACCTGGGGCGAGGGCCGCGAGGTCAAGGTGGTGATTATAAAGGGTAACGGCAAGGTGTTCTGCTCGGGGCACGACCGCACCGAGGTGCTGAACGGCACACCCAGCTCTATTCGCACTTTGTTCCAGACTTCATACAAGATGATGAGCGTCATGCACCAGGTGCCCATGCCCATCATTGCCCAGGTACACGGCATCGCCATGGCCGGAGGTTGCCACCTGGCAGCTGCCTGCGATTTGGTAGTCGCCGCGGAAAACGGCGCCCAGTTCGGCATGACAGGACTGAAGATCGGCTACAATTGCTCCACCCCCACTGTTGCGGTCAGCCGGGCGGTAGGCCAAAAGAAATGTCTGGAAATGTTATTCACTGGTAACCTTTACTCTGCACAAGAAGCTCTGAAAATGGGCCTGATCAACCGGGTGGTACCTGACGACAAGCTGGAAGAGGAGACCTGGGCCTTTGCCCGGCAGATTGCCAAGGGCAGCCGCGTGGTCTTGGGCGTATCAAAACAAGTCTACTACGGTCAAATCGACATGACCGAGGACCAGGCCTATCGTTACGCCAAGGAAATGATGGCCATCGGTGCCTTGCTGCCTGACGCGGTGGAGGGATTCACCGCGGCCATCGAGCGGCGCGAGCCCAATTTTCCCGAGGAATAGTTCAGTATAATCCCTTTTTAACGGAAGGAACGATATATTATGACAGAAAGAGAACACATCCCCCTTGGCGTTGGCTTTTATCCGGACTGGTTTAATAAACACTACGGTATATCGTTTGGAAAGGAATACTATTTTGATCCGGAAGTGAGAGTCCAGGCCAGAATGAAAATGGAAAAAAGGCTTCATGAGCGATTCGGGGATATGGGGCTGGGGAATCCAAACCCGAAACCCAATCCCTTGATAACCTTCGGGATGGTCATGCTCCCTTCGATCTTCGGATGCGAAATTATTTACAAAGATGACGCGCTTCCCTGGGCCATGCCGCTCAATCTCTCGGAAGATGAAATCATGAAACTGGAACTCCCCGATATCTTTAATACTTATCCCATGACGGAGATGGTCCGGCAGATCAAGTATCTCAAAGAGAAGTACGGCCGTGTGGTGGGGGATATCAATACGACGGGCGTCCAGAATCTGGCGCTTAAAATCAGGGGGGACCAATTCTACTTTGATTTTTTTGAGAACCCTGAACTTTGCCGCCATCTGCTAACTATCTGCACGGAATGCATTATCCAGCTGTTTCGCTTCAATCATGAGACCACCGGCACCGCTGCCATGGATGTGACCCCCATGTGTGATCCGAAACTTTATGTCTTTCCCAACTGCACGGCGGAGCAGATTTCTCTGGAAACCTATGAATCCCAAATCCTGGAATACGACAACAGGGTGGCGGACGCATGTCATCCGGTGGGGATTCACCATTGCGGAAGTGTTGACGAGGTGCTGGAGGGATATGCAAAAGTGCGCCATTTGGAGTTCATTGAGATCGGATTCGGCTCCGATGTGAAGCGGACACGCGACGTATTTGGGCCGGATGTGGCGGTCAATGCCCGTATCAGTCCTGTACTGATGAAAAATGGCGAACCGGAAAAGGTGGCGGCGGAAGTGAGACGATTAATCGATAATGGTGCGCCGCTTCACAATTTTTCCATTGATACGGTGGGTCTGACTTATGGCACCCCCGATGAAAACGTCAGAACGGCGCTTAAAACGGCCGCCGAATACGGCAAAATCCATCGGGAAACCACCGTCGATACTCCTAGGCGGTTGTTTCATATTCAGGGGAAACTCGCCGCGCCTGTGGAAAGCGTTGTTTCGAGCGCCTCAAAAACGGTCTTTATCGGGCCTTCAAAGCCACTGGTGATGATCGGTGAAAGGATCAATCCAACGGGCCGCAAGGAACTCGCGGCATCACTGGAGGCGGGAAATCTCGATTTGGTGCGGTCGGAGGCCATTTTGCAGGTGGAAGCGGGCGCCCATATCCTGGATGTGAATGTTGGGGTATCGGGCATTGATGAAGCAAAAATGTTGAAGGAAGCGGTTCTGGCCATTCAAGAGGTCACGGATGTACCTCTCTGCATCGATTCGGCGCTTCCAAAAGCGCTGGCGTCTGCTCTTGGCGTCTATAAGGGTAAAGCGCTGGTCAATTCTGTAAATGGCGAAAAGCACAAGCTGGAGCAGGTTCTGCCGCTGGTGCGGGAACACAATGCAGCGGTTATCGGTCTCACCATGGATGACAACGGCATTCCCAAAAGTGCGGAAAAACGCCTTGAAATTGCCCGATTGATCGTAGAAAAAGCAGGGGAGATCGGTATTCCAAAGGAGGATGTCATTATTGATCCCCTGGCCATGGCGGTGAGCGCTGATGATCAGTCGGGACTTGAAACCCTTCGTGCACTTCAGTTGATTCGCGACGAACTGGGTGTCAACCAGACGTTAGGCCTCAGCAATATCTCATTCGGGCTTCCTGAGCGGGCATCCATCAACGCGATTTTTCTGTCAATGGCGGTTTTAAACGGTTTGACCTGTCCCATTGCAGACCCTACCGTTTGGGACATGGCAAAAGCAGTGCTGCTGTCAGATCTGCTTTTGGGCAGGGACACATACTGCATGCATTATCTTGCCGCCACCGCGAAAAAGAGGACGGGAGGAGCCGTTCAAAAAGCTCCCGTGGATGCGGCCCATGGGGCAGGGAACCTTGAAAGGATCAAAATAGCTGTCATTTCGGGAGATCGAAAATCGGCGGTCGAATATACGCAAGAAGCGCTGGATCAGGGGATCGATCCTCAGGAAATCATCAATCACCATCTCATTCCGGGCCTCAATACCGTGGGGGAAGAATTTGAGCAGAAGAAAATTTTCGTGCCGGAAATGATGATGGCGGCCAAAACCATGCAGGCCTGTGTGGACCTTGTGACGCCGCACCTGAAGAAGGGAGAAGGTGCAGGAAGTCTTGGCACCATTGTTCTGGGGACCGTTTTTGGTGATCTTCACGACATTGGTAAAAACCTGACGAAACTGCTCCTTGAGACCTCGGGCTTTCGAGTGATCGATCTGGGGGAAAACGTGCCGGCAGAGAAATTTGTGGGTGCCGCCAGGGAAAGCAACGCGCATATTGTGGGCCTTTCCTCGCTTTTAACCACCGGCGATCCCCATGTGGAAGAGACAATTCGCGCCATTAAAGAAAGCGATCTTGAGAACAGCGTGAAGGTGATCTGCGGCGGGGCGGCACTGACTCTCAAATTTGTTGAAGCCTGCGGTGCCGATGCCCATGCCAAAGATGCCGCCGACGGGGTGAAGAAGATAAAGAACATGCTCGAAATTTTTTGACTGGTTTTTCTCCAACAATCGTTGCTTATCCCTATCTTTTCAATCACTTCCAAATTTCCGAGGTTTTGCTGAAAAATACCCCATATATTGTGTTTTCTTTCTCTTGACACACAAATAGTGCTTTTGTTATATTCCGGAAGTACACCCACAGGAGAGAAGATGCAATGGTTTGTCAATGTGGGAGGAATGAATGAGTCAAGCGAATGAATGAAGAGGGGCAGGCGATAAAACTAAAAGGGGTGGGAGATGGGTTGTGGGTGACCGTTGATCCCTCTCGAACCGTTGAAGTATTGAAACGCGATCTGGAAACGGTTTTTAACCGAATGCATCATCTGGCTGTGAATTCAAAAGTGGTTCTCCATACGGAAACCGGTGAAAATCAACCGGAACTCCTGGAAAAACTGGGCCTTTTTCTGAAAGACCGTTTCAAGGTGTCCTGTGTTTCGGCCCCGCCAAACCTGAAAGCGCCATCCCGGGAAGATCAGCGAACCCGTAAAAGGGATGTGGATCGCTCCTGGCAACACCACCGAAGCCATGTGCTGATGCTGGCGGGCAGGGTTCGTTCCGGACAAAAAGTCACGGCACGAAAACATCTGACGATTATGGGCGATGTCAATCCCGGTGCGGAAGTGGTTGCCGGAGGCGATATCCTGGTGATGGGTTGTCTCAGAGGAAAGGCGGCGGCAGGATATCCGGACGATGAGACAAAGATTATACTGGCCCTGGATTTTCAGCCGGAGCAGCTGCAGATCGGGGGGCATGTGGTAACAGGGATTCCCTCATTTGAAAAAGGGAGGGCGCAATTTGCTCATATTGTAGGTAATTCCATTTTGGTAGAGGACTATCTTAACGTAAATCCTTATGGGCGTCTTCCGTGGCCCGAAGTGCTTTAGAACTGGAAAAGGGGTCTGTTTTGGAAGGAAAAATTATTGTTGTAACCTCCGGCAAGGGAGGCGTTGGGAAAACCACCGCCACAGCCTGCATCGGCGCTGCAATGGCCATGCAGGGAAAAAAGGTCGTTGTTATTGACATGGATATCGGTCTCAGAAACCTGGATGTGGTCATGGGACTCGAAAACCGGATCGTATTTAATATCGTGGATTTGGCAAGAAACCGCTGCAAGATCCAGCAGGCTGCCATCAAAGATCGAAGAATCGATAATCTTTTTCTCATACCCGCATCTCAGAGTGACAACAAAGACAGCCTGACCCCGGAGGATGTCGTTCGGTTGAGCAAGGGCCTTCGCGGACGATTCGATTACATCTTTATGGACTGTCCGGCAGGCATTGAGCGGGGCTTTGAAAACGCGGTGGCTGCCGCGGACGAAGCATTGGTGGTCTGCACGCCGGAGGTTTCATCGGTCAGGGACGCGGACCGCATTATCGGCCTTCTTTACGCCAAATCCATTACCCCGAAACTGATCGTCAACCGTATCGTTCCGGAGATGGTGGAGAGGGGTGATATGTTGAGCCACGAGGATGTGGTGGAAGTTCTTTCCATCGACCTCATCGGCCTGGTGAAAATGGATGACAAGGTGGTGGTTTCCACCAACACGGGTACGCCGCTGGTACTCCAAAAAGACTCTGAGGCGGGCAATGCCTTTCATCGCATCGCCAAAAGGCTCAATGGCCAGCCCAATTTGCCCATTGAAAATCCCAACAACGCCAAAGGATTCTGGCGGTCTCTGGGTCGCAAACTGCGACACAGGAATTAAGGAGACGCCATGTTCAATGATTTTTTTTCAAAGTTTTTCGGCAGGCAGGGAAGCAAGGACACGGCAAAGAAAAGGCTCAAATTTGCCCTGGTGTACGACAAACTGGAAATATCCGATGACCTTTTAAACGATCTTCAGCGGGATGTGGTTGAAGTCATATCCAAATATTTTGAAATTGATACCACAGCCATGAAACTGGATATCAAGCGTTCCGACGAACTGTCAGCCCTGGTCTTAAATACCCCTATCCTTTCAGCCAAACGAAGATAGCCAGGACAGTTGGAACACCGTATGCTTTGTTTGTTCGGAAAGGCAGGCTTTGCTCCAGACGCTGGAATATCGTTTTTGCTTGATTTACATGCGTCATTTGTTCCGACTGTCGAACCCCTGATCAACGCTGCAGTTTGTTTCCATCTGATGCCCCTTTCTAACAATTGAACCCCCTTGAGGGTAAATAAAGAAGAGAGAAAACAGTTTTTGCCTTGGCAACTGTTTGAAAATTGGTGTAATTTATCCTGAAGCTTGGCTGTCGATCACGTTACAAGGAGCTTTTTCCGCTTATGGAACGGCTGATCGAAGAATTGCAGACCTGCCAGCGCCGTTTGGAGCGGCGGAACGAAGCGCTTCGCGCGTCTCAAAAAGCCTTGAGAGAGGCCCATGACAAGCTGGAAGCACGGGTCCTCTATCGGACCATGGAATTGGAATCCGCCAACAAGCGTCTGGAAGCAGTCGTTAAAGAGAAAACCCGGATTGCAGATTCACTGGTGGTCAGTGAGACCCGTTACCGAACGCTGGTGGAATCCACAGACGATTTTATCTACCTGGTGAATGGAAGAGGTGAATATCTCTTCATAAACAGCAGGACGAGATCCTTTTACAACCTGCGGCCAAATGAGGTCTCAGGTGTGGATTACGGTGATTTGCATGGCGAAAAAGAGACCGCCGTTTTTATGGAGCGGGTTCATCAGGTATTCAAAGAAAGCGTTTCCATACGCCAGGAACACCATCAAAAGGGCCGTTACTATTTGCGCACATTGAGTCCGGTCAAAGCAAGGGATGGCGGCGCTGTCCGCTCAGTAACCGTGGTATCAAAAGATATAACCGATGAGACAAGACTACAGGCGGAACTGGTGAGAAGCAATGAAAAACTTCGCCAGGAGCAGGCTCAGCGAATACGGTTGTCAAAAAGACTGATTGATCTTCTGGAGGAGTATCGGCGCCGTATCGCCGGGGACCTTCATGACCAGGTAGGTCAGTCGCTCACATCCCTGAAACTCAGTTTGGAACACGGGCTTTCGGGAATTTCCGGCGGGAACAGGGCTCTTCATGAAAGGATGGCCGAGGCCATAAGAAATACTAGCGATGTCCTTCATGACATCAAAAACATTTCACGTGAATTGCGCCCGCCCATCCTCGATTCATTCGGCCTCTCTCAGTCCCTGGCGCAGCTCCTGAAAGAATTGGAGCAGAAAGGCATGAAAACGCATTTTTTCCAAAAAGGCCTCCCCGGTCGCTTTCACCCTGAAAAAGAGCTGGCTTTTTATTGAATTGCTCAGGAAGCAACCCAGAATATCATGAAGCACGCGAAGGCTTCGGAAGTGCATCTGAATCTCATAAAGGAAGGAAAAAACATTTGTTTGAGCGTGGAAGATAACGGCGTGGGGTTCAATCCCAGGGCGATCGATAAATTTTCAGGCGAAAAAAGCCCTTTGGGACTCCTGATTATGCGGGAGCGGGCCTTTCAATTGAAGGGCGAATTGACGATCGTTAGAGTGGATCGTTGATCCAGCTAAATACTGGGCCTATTGTGACGAAAACCTTCAGCTTCTCAAGATGGAACTCTATACGGGTCTTATCCCCTCATGGCTGACCGAGGAGGACCGCAAATCATTTACGGCAAAGAGACTACGTAAGGTTTTGGCAGAATCTGAATCGGAAGGAAGAAAAGGTTTTTCCGGTCGTGATTCCATCAAAATTTTTAATGAGTTTTATTCTACTCACGCTAAGGAATCGCTTTATTACTACAACGAGGAACGGATTTCCCGAAATATCCAGAATTATCTGTTTGCCTTGAACTTTGAAATTGGAATGGAAGCGACCTCTCAGTTTACCGGAGAGAAAGTCGAAATCACGGAAGAGTACCTTCAAGGCATTGAGACCCACCTTCTGGATGGGAAGGTGGATGCCGAACGGCGTATCGTTTTTCGAAAAGAGACCCAGAAAGAGTATGCTTCCAAGACGTTAACTCAGGAGGTCATGGTGGAAGGGCGCGCCATTTCCGAGACAACCCTTTATGAATTGTTGCATGATCGTTATGTGTACCATCTGAAGAAAAGCGTGCTCGATCCCTTCCTCAAGAATGAAAACTTCAGACGCGCCATCAAGGATTATGGGGAAGAAGACTTCAAGGCCTACAATGAAAAAATCCGGGATGATGTAACCTACATGATCCACAACCTGTGTGAAAAACCAGGTTAGTCCAGCCAGGGTGCCAAGGAAGTCTGTATGTATGTGGTAGACAACGAACTGGCCGGGAAATTCATGGCATCATGAACTCTGAGTCGGCATTTCTTGTGCGGCCGCTATTCTTCGGAGGTGCAGGGGACATATCATTTGTTGACACGCTTCATCTGACGTTCGATCACTGAAATGATCTCATTTTTTTTGATGGGCTTGGTGACATAATCATCCATGCCCGATGCCAGACATTTCTCGCGGTATCCTTTCATGGCGTGGGCTGTAATGGCGATAATGGGGAGGTTGTGAAACCCCGCTTCCCGGATGGCTTTGGTCGCTTCAAAGCCGTCTTTAACCGGCATCTGAATATCCATTAAAACAAGATCGAAATTTTCTGGGCTTTCTTGAAGTTTGTCTACGGCCTCCTGGCCGTTTGAGGCAATATCCACCTGAAATCCTGCCTTGGTGAGCATCATCTTGATGAGTTTTTGATTAACCTTGTTGTCTTCCGCAATCAAAATTCGCATCGGACTTTCCTTCGGAGATGCTTCAGGGGATCTTTTTTCGAGCTTCAAAGGGGGCTGTTTCTTTTCAAACCATGCCGTAAAATGAAAGGTGCTCCCCTCGAAGAGTTTGCTTTCCGCCCAGACGTTCCCCTTCATCATATTGCTTAACTGTTTGCAAATGGATAGTCCCAACCCGGTACCGCCGTACTTTCTTGTGGAAGTTCCATCCGACTGTCGAAAGGGTTCAAAAATAGTCTCCAGTTCCCTTTCGGCGATTCCGATGCCGGTATCCCGAATGGAGGTGTGGATAAGAACCCGATCGGATGTTTCTTCATCGATGGACAGTTGTAGCTCAATTTCGCCGGAATCCGTGAATCTTTGGGCGTTTCCCATCAGGTTTATCAGAGCCTGGCGAAATCTCTGCTCATCTCCTTTCACGTGGGAAGGCATGTTTTCGGAAATAATGCATGAAATTTTCACGGGCTTTTTGCCGACACGGGGACGAATCAGATCAGACACCTCATGAACGGTCAGTTCAGGTGAGAAAACGACTTCATTCAAACTGAACTCCCCCGCTTCAATCTTTGAAAAATCCAGAACATTATTGATCAATGTCAGCAGTGATTCACCACTGCGTTTGATGGTTGTCACAAAATCGCGTTGCGTTTCATCGAGATTCGTTTCCTCCAGCATGTCGGTAAACCCGATCACAGCGTTCATGGGTGTTCGAATTTCGTGGCTCATATTGGCCAGAAACTGGCTTTTGGCCTGATTGGCTTCATCGGCCCGCCTGGCCAGTTCATTGGCTTTAATGATGGCGCTTTTCAATTTTTCGTTGATGCGTACAATGTCATTGGTACGCTCTTGAACCAGTTCATCTAAATGATCGCGGTGGTGCCGTAATTCCTCGGCGGTTCGGTTTCGCTCTTCAATTTCTGCCTTAAGGGCTTTATTGCGTTCCCGGATCTCCTGGGTCAATTCCTCGTTGCGCTCGTAAACCCATGAAAACCGTTTGATGAGATCCAGTTTTTCTTCCAGTTGCGCATTTTTTTCATCAACTTCCAGTGTCAGTTCATGGACTCTCTGAAGCGTCAAGGATAAAGCGCGGTTCCAAGGTTTCCACCTTTGCGGCAGTTTGCTGATTTCATGAAACTGATGGCCGCGGCTTTTGGCACGGAGGTGGCTGATGAAATATTCGGAGGGAAGAATGAAACGCGTGATGACGTAATAAGCAGCGGTCCCCAGAATAAAAAGCATTCCTGCCACAAATATTGCAGTTTCCATCCAACCCCCGGATAGTGCGGAAAACTGAAATTTGTGTGCCAGAAATCCTAACGTTGCAAAAGCAAACGCAAGGGCGAGCAGAGCAATGTAGGTGTGCTGATTCCTTTTAAGAAAATGCAGAACGGCACCAGCCGGGTTTGCATCGGTCTGGTGTGGTCTATTGGATTCTTGATCACTCATGCGGAATCCCCATCATCGGAGTAGACGGATTGAAAATGAAACTGGAATTGTGAGGAACCGATTTCAATAACGTCGAATTCCTGAAGCGTAACTTCATTTTTCACGGTTTGGTAATTCACCTTGGGTTTGCTCAGCCCTTCGGCTGCCGCAAGCCGGTATTCGTCTTTTTTTCGGTTGATGACAGCAGCAGTTTTGCCGACACCAAAGCCTTTTATCTGAATGTCGTTGGCAACTGCTTTTCCCAATCTTACGGGAAAGGTTTCAAGCGGAAAACTGTCATTTGAACCATCCATATAGGAGAGCACCGCAATGGTTTTTTTCCTGTTGCTTTCATCGGCCAGCCGGCTGACGCTGTGAGCCAGTTTGCTTCGATGCTGCTCCGTATCCAAGGCCATGGTCATGCGGACGTTTAACATCTTGGTGTCCGATGGGACTATCTCTCCTTCTTCATAGGAGAATTCCAAGATGTGTTCCCCCATGGAGATCACATCACCCTGTTTCAAAGGCCGGGAAATGATGAGTTCATCATTAATAAATGTTCCGTTACGACTCTGTCGGTCCGTAATGTAAAAATGGTCGCCTTCTGCTTCAATTTCGGCGTGGTGCCCTGAAATGGCAGGATCATCAATGACCAGGTCATTATCCGCCAACACGCCGATGTCCAGCCTCTTGTGGTGATCGAGCGAAATGCGCTCTATGACAGCGTTTTTTGATTTAAGTATCAAGACCGGCATATTACCCCCTCTTCGCGCAAAATCAAACGGTTTCCGGAAACGAACATCATGTGTGACAGATGCAACAATCCCGGAACTATATCTAAAATTTCTCCATGTGTCGATGCTTTCTGTGGACGGTTGAAATTGCAGAAGGATTTTTCTATTGACGAGATGGTTCCATGGCGAGTAAGTTCGGAAAGCGTCATTGCAGATATGTCCAATGCAAACTCCAAGACATGAGACTCTCGGCAAAAAATGAGCCATCTGCCGAATCCCAACCACATCGTTCAATTTTTTCTTGACCTTTACCGTCGCCAGATCGGGATTTCTGACATAGAGACCTGTTCCATGTCTGCCCATGACTTGAATAAAGTTAATAAGTCAGGAGAGATAACCTATGAATTGAAAGTCACTTATAAAGGCAGGGAAAAAATCCGGCGAATGAGCTTATGCCGGCTGGGTGAGGATATGCAAAGCAGGAGCACCTGCTACAAGGTGATATATGACGATCTGCTGGTACTGAAGATTCCGCCCGAGCCGGTGACTGATTTCAGCCAATATCTGAAGAGCATCGAACTGGAGCGTGCCATCGCCGGCCGACTTGGCCCGGAGGTGCCATGTGTCAGTCCCAGTCTATCCGCAATACTGAATAAGGGCCCGGAATTTCAAAACGACCGCGGTCTCGATAGGGAAGCCTGGGAAAAGGAAATCACGGTGATGTTGAAACAATCACCAAAACTGCAACGGTATTTGAAAGTTGGGGGAACCTTCGTCCTTTTCATGGGTCTTTCCAAAGATTTGTTTTTTGACCAGATCATCAGCAGAATGCATCAATATGAAGCGCGTTTACGAGACACAATTGCCCAAAGTTGCGACAGCGTGGCCGACATTCCGGCCTTTGAAAACAGTTTCGGCAAAGGGAAGGAAGCGCTTTTTTTCCGCCTTACAAATCTTCAACAAAGTTATGTGCTTGCCATGGACCAACTGCTTCTAAAACATGGCAGAGAAAGTTACGAAATACCCGATGATCAAAAGAAGCAGTGGATGTTCGATCAGTTGGCGGGAAGAACCATTACCGGAGAACACAAGAATTTGCCGCCGGGTTTTGTGCAGGATCAAAACCGCGTTGGCAAAGAGGTTCTTTTGCGTCAAAAAAAAGAAATCACAGCGTTTATTAATCTCATCAAATCGGATATTCGAAAAACCGCCGAAAACCGCAACCGTGAGATTGCAGGTGGCATCATTCGCAATCTTGTGAAGCTGATGTACTGTTTGAAGAGAAAAAGAGCCGCCATCCGTGATATGAAACCGGACAATATGTTTTTGGTGGGAGATACGGATGATCCCGATTTTTTGATTGCATCCGCTGATCAGTATTCATTGGGGCTCATTGATCTTGAGACATCGGTGAGCGTTGAAGAAACCGAAATCCTGCAGCAGCCAATCCTGGCTGGAACGCCTTCTTTCGCTACGCCCTCCCATCTCTTCGAAAATGCTGTTCTGATGCGTGTGTTTCAAGATGTTCCCCGCACTTTTTACCTTCAGGACTGGTTTGCCGCCATCGGGCTTATCTATCATGTGGTGACAGGCACAACCCTCTTTGAAAAAACCGGCAAATTGCTGCCGGAGGTGGTTCGTGTGCGATCAAAGGCCTGCATAAAGGATGAGCCATTGGACGGAGTCCTGGAAAATGCAAGCTGGGTATTCTGGAGTGCTGCCTGTGCTGAATTTAAAGAGATGATGGATTTAAATCATCTTGTTTTTAAAAATATCTCCCTTTCCCTGGGTACGACGGAACGACAGATGTTACTGGAGGAAACCCTCTCGCGTATACGTTTTTTGACGGCCCGGATTGAGCGCCATGTTTCGCAGCAAATCTTTTTCAAAGGCGAAAAAACGCGAAAAAACATTCTCGCGGCCGGTTCAAAAAGAATTGAGGCAACCTTGAAAAAATGGCAGGTGGAAAAGGATCCTTCAAAGACGCCGCCGAAGACCCGTTCCGGAGTTGTGGATTTTTTGACCTGCATTGCACATTTAAAAAAGTGCAGCGAAAAACTGCGGCAACTGCTTCCCATCCTTGAAGCGCAAACTTCGGAAGTAAACGCCTGGCAACTCATATTACTGTTGTTCAGATTGGTATTTTGTTTTATGTACCGCCCTGAGTGGTCCAACCGTGAACACCCCGAATGCGTGTAACCGTTCTATGTTAAATGAATGGAGATCGCTTTTCCCTTTAAAACACCACAACCTCAAAATTGTCATAAATGGCTCGAAAAATTCTAAGATTTACAGATAGAAATTGTAATGAAACGGGTCCCTTAAGAGAGAGGAAAAACAAAAGATGTTGACCAAAAGAATTAAAAGGCTTTCGCCTTATGTTCCCGGAGAGCAGCCGCAGGACCGGTCTTATATTAAGCTGAATACCAATGAAAATCCGTATCCGCCCACCCCTCTGATCGAGCCTTTTCTGAAATCATTTGAGATTGAAAGATTAAGACGCTATCCCGATCCCTTGTTCGGGACCCTCAGGAAAGCCATTTCAAAACGCTTCAATATCGACATATCTCAAGTGTTTGTGGGAAATGGTTCCGATGAAGTGCTGGCCTTTGCATTTTATGCATTTTTTGACAGCGCCAGGGGCAAACTGATTTTTCCCGAGTTCAGTTACAGCTTCTATCCGGTCTATTGCGATTTTTACGGCATTGAATACCGCAAGATACCGTTGAACGAAAACTTCACCATCGATATCGATGACTATTTGGACGAAGAATCCTCATGCGGTATTGTTTTTCCCAACCCCAATGCACCGACCGGAATTCTACTGCCACTGGAAAAGGTGACAGCGCTTATGGAACGTTATCCTGAAGATCGTGTGGTGATAATTGATGAGGCCTATGTGGACTTTGGAGGGGAAAGTGCCATATCCCTCATTGGGCGATTCAAGAATCTCCTGATCATCAGGACCTTTTCAAAAAGCATGTCACTGGCAGCCCTGAGGCTTGGGTTTGCCATGGGTGATGAAGGTCTGGTCAATGCTTTATTTGCGGTGAAGGATTCGTTCAACTCATACCCTGCCGATTTGATTGCGCAAAAAATAGGCGAAATTGCCATCAATGATACATCGTACTACCACTCCATCACCCAAAAAATTATCAAAAGCCGGGAATTTTTATCAAAGGCGCTGGAGGATCTTGGCTGGCGCGTGCTTCCTTCAAACGCTAATTTCATATTTGCGGGAAAGAAAGGTTTAAAGGGCGAATCCATTTACAAGCGTCTGAAAGAGGAAGGCATTCTTGTTCGTCATTTCAATACCGAAGGCATAGAGAATTTCGTTCGTATCACCATCGGTACGGATGAAGAGATCAAAACCTTGATCGCGTCAATCCAGCGTCTTTTCTAGTGAAAGGCCATGGGAGGTTTGACAGTTATGGAACGGAGAAACAAGCATCTTGATACAAAGTTAATTCATGCGGGAGAGCCGAAGCCACTGATCAGGGGGGCTGTCAGCATGCCCATTTTTCAATCTTCCACTTTCGCGGCGGAAGGGGATTGCGGCTATTACAATCTCAGATACATTCGCTTAAATAATACGCCCAATCACGAAGCGCTTCACCAGAAACTGGCGGCTGTGGAAAATGCCGAAGCCGCACTGGTAACGGCCAGCGGCATGGCGGCCATTTCCACCACGCTTTTTACGCTTCTCAGGTCGGGGGATCATCTGCTGGCCCAGGATTGCCTTTATGGGGGTACCCACGATTTTATCAGCGAGGATCTGCCTGCATGCGGCATTTCCGTTGATTTTATCGATGGCACCGCTCCCGATTCCTGGGAATCCAAAATTCGTTCAAACACGCGGGCCATTTTTGTGGAGACGCTGACAAATCCGCTCCTGCAGATGGCCGATCTAAAGGGAGTCGCGGAATTTGCCAGACAAAAGGGAATTGTATCCCTGATCGACAATACCTTTGCCAGTCCGGTCAACTTTCGACCCGCTGAATGGGGCTTTGATCTCTCCTTACACAGTGGTACCAAATATCTGAATGGCCATTCGGATATTGTGGCCGGTGCAGTGATCGGCCCTTCGGCCCTGTTGGACCCCATTTGTCGGAAACTGGCACGTCTGGGCGGGTCACTGGACCCGCACGCCTGTTTTCTGCTGCACCGGGGCATGAAAACCCTTGGTGTCAGAGTCAGGTATCAGAATGAAAGTGCCCTTAAACTGGCCCAATTTCTCGAGAACCATCCGGCCGTCGATCGGGTCCACTACCCGGGTTTGGAAAGCCATCCGGGCCACACGCTGGCGGAAGAAATGCTGGACGGATTCGGCGGCATGATTAGTTTCGAGGTCACAGGGGGTGTGGAAGCCGCCGACCGGATTCTGGAAAATGTAACCTTACCCATTTCGGCCCCGAGCCTTGGCGGTGTGGAATCATTGATTACGCGTCCTGCAACGACGTCCCATGCGGGTGTTCCCCCGGAACAACGGCGGGTCATGGGCATTTCGGACAGCCTGATACGGTTGTCCGTGGGCCTGGAAGCAACGGAAGATCTGATGGCAGACTTTGATCAGGCCCTCACATAATTATCGCCGGACGTTCACAACAGCGTGGAAAACGATGAAGCTGTCTGATTGGCCGGTGATGTGAATTCGGTAATCCATCAATAATACCAGTAAGGTCCATACCATGGTCCCCATGGCCCCCAGAACCTCCAGGGTCCCCAGGGTGCGCCCATGGGATACCAGGGATATGGGTCATAGGGGAGTGTCTCGATCTTTTCCCAAAGGTGAATGGCTTTTGCCTGAATCACGGGGTAGGGGTATTCCATTTCATCCAGTTTCATGAGCCTTACGCCAAGAACGGTTCCCGCAACGGTCACTTCTCTTTGCTTGCTGTAAATTTCGGGGTCCAGAAAATCGTTTGTTTGCACCAGAAACCGGCCCTTTGATGCGTCCGTATGAACAGGTCTGTCTTCCCAGTCCATTTGGGTCTGGTACATTTCAAGGGTGGCGCCGGTGGGGTTGTTGGTGGTCTTGACGATGACACCCGCAAGCAAGACCATCTGTCCTTCGTAGGCCGCAGGATTTTCTTTGAGGGCTTCGAAGGTGATATCACGGTTGACCCTGTCGCGTATCGCTTGTGGAATAATGGTTGCGCAGCCCGACGCTAAAAAGCCTGTTATGAGAACGGTCAAAAGCATCTTTATCATTTAAAAACTCTCCGCATCAAAAACCGTAGTTGCCGATGCCGATGCCGATGCCCAAATAGACACGGGGTTTGGAATCCACGACGTATTCATGGGGCCAGAGGTGCAGATACGTTTTCTCGATGACCGGGTAAACATAAGGGATGCCGTTCAAGGGACGGGTTTCCCTGCCCGTCACCGTTCCCACGGCGGTGATCCGTCTTCCTTCGGCGAAGATGGCGGGATCGAGAAATTCCGGTACCGTCACCATGAAACGTCCCTCTGAATCATCGTTGTTTATGGGTTTGAAATCGCTGTCAAGATCATGCTGAAGGATAATCAGAGTGGTCTTTTTGGGTTCGTTTTCCGTTAAAACAATCGTGCCGCCCAGAAGAATGGTTTTACCGGTAAAGGCTTCAGGATTTTTGTTCAGGTCTTTAAAGGAAATGGCGTGATCCACATTTGTTAAGGCCTCAGGCGGGATGGCTTTCGCGCATGCAGTCAAGAACAAACCTGCGCACAACAGCATCCAGCACAAACTTCTGATGTATCTTTGACGGTTCATGATGGCAGTCAGAAGAGAAAAAGTTCTTTTCGATTACCGCTGTTTATTTATCATCGTAACATTGGAACAGTTGACTGTAAATGAAATTTCAAAATTTGGCGTGTGCCGATTGTTTTTCAACTGATTTCTTGACAAAAATGGCAAAATGATATCATTTTCACTTCATAACAGATTCATTACAGGGAGATAATCAACATGGAGAAGGCGTTTCAACCAACCATTCAGCTTCATCCTGACGACAATGTGGTGGTGACCATCAACGATATGGCAGCGCATGCGGAAATAGGTGTAGCGAATATCGTGTCCCGCAGTCCCATTCCCGCCGGTCACAAAATCGCTATTTTGCCATTGGATCCCGGCGAATCGATTCTGAAATACGGGCAGATCATCGGCTTTGCATCAAAACCTATCTTGGCGGGAGAGCATGTGCATACGCATAATGTGAAAATGGAAAATTTTGATCGCGATTACGCCTTTGGGGCGGATACGAAAACGACTGGAATGCTCCCCGCGGCGGACCGGGCAACCTTTAAAGGGATTGTTCGTGAAAATGGTGTTGTGGGAACACGCAATTATATCGGTATATTGGCAACGGTGAGCTGTTCAGGGAGCGTTGCAAAATGGATTGCGGATGCCTTTGATAATGAAGTGATGAAACGCTATCCCAATGTTGACGGCGTGGTGGCGCTGATTCACGGCGCCGGATGTACGGCGGGTTTTGAGAACGAAAGTTTTAACCTCCTTCAGAAGTCCATCGCTGGATATGCGCGGAACCCAAATTTTGCTGGGGTCCTTCTGGTGGGGCTCGGATGCGAAGGGAATCATTTGGATTGCCTTTTGGGCAACACGGGTCTTAAAACGGGTAAGAATCTGCAGACGCTAGACATCCAGCTTTCGGGCGGTACCGCGGGGACTGTGGCCCGGGGGATTTCCATCGTGAAAGAGATGCTGGAAACCGCCGATAGGGTTGCGAGAGAAGACGTTTCCGCTGCAAATCTGATGCTGGGTTTGGAATGCGGAGGTTCGGATGCCTATTCGGGAATAACCGCCAACCCGGTCCTTGGTGCAGCGGTGGACATTCTTGTAAAACACGGCGGGACTGCGATTCTGAGTGAGACGCCCGAGATCTATGGCGCCGAGCAACTCCTGATCCGCAGAGCGGACAGCCCTTTGGTGGGTGAACAACTTTTGGAGCACGTTCACTGGTGGGAATCCCATACAGCACGATTCGGGGGGAGCATCAATAATAACCCAAGCCCGGGCAATAAAGCGGGTGGTTTGACGACCATACTGGAAAAATCTCTGGGTGCAGCGGCCAAAGGGGGCAGCACCAATCTCATGGCGGTTTATGGCTATGGTGAACCGGTTTCTGCGGACGGTCTGGTGTTTATGGATACGCCGGGCTATGATCCCGCGTCCGTTACAGGCATGATAGCAGGCGGCGCCAATCTGAGCTGTTTCACCACCGGTCGTGGGACGGTCTGCGGCTTCAAGCCGTCTCCCACCATCCAGCTGGCCTCAAACAGTGCCATGTATCGGAGCCTTAAAGACGATATGGACATGG
>JAJDOH010000197.1 GCA_022340265.1 Deltaproteobacteria bacterium
ACGAAAAGGCCATTGATAGCGGGCTTAAGGCTGTTGCCATGGATCCGAACAACGCTTTGGCACATGTACTGCTGGCATACGTAACGCTTTTCGCCGGAAAATCCAACGAGGCTGTCGCTTCAGCAGAAAGGGCCGTTCGCCTGACCCCCTATTGCCCGGACTGGTATCTTTCAATCCTCGGACAGGCCTATCGCCAGGCAAGACGTTTTGACAAGGCATATGCTGCCTTTAAGAAAGCACTTGACCGTTCAAAAACTAACAAAACCAATCCCATGGCTGCTCTGCTGGGCCTGATTGACGTCTGTGAGGAATTGGGCCGGGAAAAGGAGGCCAAAAAATACGCCGATGCCGTCATGAAGATCAGTCCTGACTTTTCATTCAAATATTTTAACAAGGTATATCCCTATAAGAATCCTGGCCATTTGGAGCCTATTATTTCAAACCTCCGTAAAGCGGGATTGAACTAGGGAGGGGCTGGTTTTTCAATTTCGGCACTGGATGATTCACATGGTTTTTACTATTTTAATCTCGAGCCGATTACACCATATCCTAATGGTCGTTTCAGATATAAACCGACCGGCTGCCATCGATAAGAGATGAGATCCAGGTCATTGGTATCTTAATGTTGACATGATCGGAACAAATACGAACGTAATGCACTATCTGCTATCTCTCTCAGGTACGTCACCGCTAAAAATAACTGCGATATCAATATGATATATCAGGCCCAACCAACATCCTCGCCTTCAGTATATTACACACTTTTTGGACTGCCAATGTGTTTGACCTCTGTCAAGATCAAATATCCGGGCATCCAATTAAATTGGATTTTGCCTATGGAAAAAGGATAGTTTCCAGGGCTGTATTTGCATTTTCTTCTAAGCTTCATGATTCTTATCCAGGATCTCACGTACAGCCCTTGCCAGCTTCCCCGTATCCAGTGGCTTGCCTGTTGATGCTGATTATCGGTGTTCTCATGTTGCTGGGGTTTAAAAGGAAAAATTGGTTTTAAAATGGCGAAACAGTATTAATCAATCGCGGGCGGACATTCTTGGGGAATGCGTTCGAGTTTTTCAACATCATATCCCTTGGACTTTGCTGTCTCAACGAGCATGTCATATGTCTCTCGGTCCATGAAAGGTGTTCGGCTCAGAATCCAGAGATACTTTTTACAGGGGTGCCCCACAACAGCGTAGCGGTAGTCATCATCCAGGGCGATCACCCAGTAATCCCCTTTGAAAGGCCAGAAGAACTGAACCTTGAGCCGGGAATTGCCCGTATTGGGGACCACAAAGGCTTTGGCGGTGCTCACTTTCAAAGGCCCCTCCGGAGACCCTTTTCGGCATGCGTTGACCACTTTTACATGGTCCTGCTGCAGTGAATATTCCGCCGTGACACAGTAGCAGTCCTTCTGAAACCAGGCAGGCAGTGACGCAATGGCGTGCCATTTGCCCATATATCGTTTGAGATCCACCGATGCCACCGTCTGATCAGAGGGTTTATCTGAAGGGGGGCAAGCGCAACCGGCCATGATGGATATGGTGCATATGATGACCGTCATTATGATTCCGGAATTGTTTTTCATGACATGCCTCACGTTTTTAAGCGTCCCGCATTACTCTTTTTCTCGACCCTGCGTTTAAATCTCTCAAGGGAAACCAAAATCAGATTTGTGAAGTGGGCCTGTCTGAAAAAATCTGGTCCACCCAATTCTCGGCAATGGTCTGCGTTGAAACAGCGCTGCCGTGGGCCATGCTGGCATCAATGATCTGTCCTCGGGTCATGGCTCCGACGGCATAAATAGACTCCGATTTGACGACTCGGCCATTCATTTCGGTACGTCGAATGCGATGGGTAGAGGGGTCCACCCAAAGACTGCCCGTCCCGCCCGAGGGTGTTTCCGCAGCGCACCCATTATTCATTCTTGTTTTGTGGTTTTCCAACACCAACGGTTCTATTTGAATCGTTCCCGATTTAAGAAGATTGACAGCCAGCGTTTGGGGGTTTCGATTGTAAAATCGACTCTGCCCTCTTGCGTCCACCACAAAGCGGTGAGTATCTGTCAATTTTTCACCATACGGACCTTTATAAACAAAACAAAATAGACCATTTTTCATCTTAAAAGAAGGATTTTCGAATACTTGTCTCACACGAACAATATCGGATTGCATGAGCGCCATCAGCTTCATGGCGTTGACCAGGGGCATGGGGGCCGCATGGGCAAAGAAAAGAGTGCTGAAATCTCTTTCAAATCGCATCCGTTCTTTTCGGGGAAGCGCCAGGTACAATTCCCGAACCATGGGAAAGACCTGTTGCAGCACGGTCTGCCAGATAAGTTCACCCTTGGGGCCGTCCCCGTGCCTGGCGTCATGGATATGTTTTTGAAGACGTTCCGCCGGTGTTCTCTCAGCTTCCGTTACACCCTTCCACGGAAATTGATGACCATAAGCCTCCTTTAAATCCATGTTCAGTAGCGTAAGAAGGTCTTCCAACACCAGTTCCTTTTCATGATTTATGAGGAACTGAATTTTCTCCGGAGTCAAAAACTTGTTCTTGTAAGAGCCCCTTCGGCCGCGAACCGCGGGGAACAGTGCATTTCGGGAATAAAGGGTGAGATGCCTGATCTTTTTGGCGGGTCGGTAGAACAGTTCTCCCGAAGCAGTGTCCGAAAAAGTGCCCTTTGCGGTAAGGGTGAGCACGGCATCAATGGCGCTAAGGCTTGTGCCCATAATCGCCACATTCGCGTCTTCAGGGATGTGAGACTGAAGGAAACCCGCCGGCCAGGGGGAAGCGAAATACCGCAGATCATTTCTTTCAACAAACCAGTGGCCGGTGGCAAGGAGGACGCGATTTGCCAAAAGCGCCATTTCTCTGCCCGATTCGAGATTCAAAACCTTAATATGCACTCGGTTATTGGCCTTTTCCCACAGATTAACAACCTCATGGCCGGGGAAAAGCCGCACCCGAATCCCCATATTTTCCGCTTTTATAACCGCTTGCTTAAAACGGGCTTTCAAATATTCTCCCATGGTAGACCGCGGGTAATGGCGACATTCCGGATCGGGGCTTAACCGTTTGCGTCCAACCGCTACAACTTCGGGAAACCGTTTCGCCATTGAGTGGAGGTGCCGGTCCGCCCAGGACTGAAAATCGTTCGGTTTTGAAACCAGGATACTCATATCCCGGGCGCACATGTTGATGAGATGAAAAGGCATGGCATTCTGGTCGCTGTGGGGAAATCCAGGCCCGAATACCTGATCTTTTTCAATGATATGAATTTCGATGGGTGATGGCTGTCTCTTTTTCTTCAACAACGCAGCCTGGAACCTCGCTACAAACTGGCAGAGCATTGATGTGCCTGTTAGGCCGCCACCGATAATGGTGAAGATGAGAGGACCTTTTTTTTTCGTGGAGCCTTTCATTTTTATGCATTCCGTTCTTTATGGTGAACTTGAAACTTCAACCAAAATTGAAAAATATTGGAACGCGGCATATTTAATACAAATCAAACATCCAGGTTCATAAATAACACCAACAAAGGGATGAATCCAAACCATATGATATAGGAAAGGGCCATTTGTATCACCCTGTCGATTCTACAGCCAAAAAGGTGTTGCCTGCGCATTTTCACCATGGCCTTCAAAAGAATCAGGGCATGCGGAATGCAAACAATCATGAGAGAAATGCTTAGAAGAAGTGGCAGAAATATGCAAACAATTCCAACCCTCATTTCAGAGAAAGACAGATGACCCTCTACAATTGCTCTGGAACCGCCGCTGTATAGACTTCCATTCTTATTCAACTTATCGGTTTCGTAGTCAAAATAGTCATTTAGAAGAACTGTCAGTAGTTCCAGAAGAAAAAGGCACAGATATCCGGCAAGATATGGTTTAATGTGAAACCCATTGTAAAGGTTTCCGGCACAGACAGCGCCCAGGCTGTAGGCAATCCAGGCCATGGGATAGAATTGGAGCCTGGCTGTTTTTAACCAGGTCCTCAGCTTCGATCCGGTTCTGTTTTCATCTGCGGTCTTGACTGCCATATTTGTAGAAAATATCCATGGCGGTGCGCCGGGTCGTTAGAAACGATTTTTTTAATGGACTTTCCATCGCCCTTCCTGTCTTAAAGCTGGTTTCCAAACATGGCTCCCGATGGGCCTAAATGACAGGAATAGCATCCGAATCCGGTTTGGGTGACAATGCTGAAGGGCTTCACACCAAGGGTTCCGGCCATCATGGGCACGAGGCGATCCAGCTTCAGTTGGGTTGTCTCCGGATGTTTTTCGAACTCGGGTCCCAGGAGCAATTCACCGCTGAGCCTGGGGAGATGGGAAGTGGGCATATGAAAATTTGCCGTGTTTACCCCGGATCCGTGACACAGTGTGCAGTCCACACTGGCAAAACGTTTCGGCCGCCAATCTTTGAAAAGAACGGCTGCACGGGGGAGAATTTCCTTGCCCATGAACACTTTGCGCTGAGACTGGTTCATTTCAACCCAGGTCAGTCGCTTTCCATCGGGACCTTCGGAGCCCACCCTTTTGGGATAGCAACCCACAAGAAACCATGTTGCTAAAATTGCCACAAGGAAAAAAGGGATATACTCTTGATGGCCCATAAAATACCTCCTTGTATGATCTATGAAAAAAATTCTTTCGCCGGAAAGGATGCTTTCGATGTGTAATTGAAAAAGGGTTCCTCCAGGAAGAGTCGTGCCCCATTCATTCCTCATGGCGCGCTAAAAAGCAGCCTGTTCTTTTTTCCGGGCCGGATTCATATACCGCTGGGAAATCTCTTTCATCCGATTGCGGTTTACCCCAAAATCATAATATCCTGTTCTTGAGGCTGAACGGAAATGGATCAGACGCGCATCATCATCAAAAACAAGCATACAGGAACACTTCCCGGGAGCAAATAAAAAACCCATAAACAGCATAAGAAAAAAAGAAATTGGATACTGGGATAAGGAGATTAAATGACTTAAATGTCCCCCAAGCTTGGGTTGAAAGGTGATACAAAAAAGGCCGTGGACTACTTTCCACGGCCATTTTTGCAATTTTTATTTATTGATGCGTTTAGATTGTGTCTGTCCTGTTTTTAGTCACCAACGTTGACACCCATGGTGGCGTCATCCATGCAGTTTTTGAGATCCTCTTCACTGACTTTCTTAGGGTCCTTCAGGTCTGAAACGTGACAAACGAACTCGTTTCCTGCTTTGTCCTTTACCCATACAAATCCTTGTTCGGCCATTTCCATTCTCCTTTTTGGATTGCACGTTACATGAACGCTGGGTTGAGTGGTTCGGCCAGGTAGGGCCATTTCGTTTCCTCATATTTCATTTTTACAGGAACCAATTGTTAAAAAGTTAGAGACTGCGATGGGTATTGTCAACCTCTTTACGTTCGCTACTTTTTGAGAAGTATGTTGGACAATATTATGGTGGCAGGGAAATTCCCTGTGAGGCCTGCATCAGGGCAGTCTTGCTTTTCCATATGGAAACTGATAACCTACGGCCGAAATAAACCATATTCACCTGATCGTTTGCTCCTGCAAAAAGGGTCAGGCAACAAGGGGAGGCGCATGAACAACAGGGCCGGTTTGATCCTGGAATTGACCCATCTCCTGAAGAGCCAGAGGCTGTCCGTTTTGTCCACACACAATGCCGGTCAGCCCTATGCCAACCTCGTCTCTTTTGCCGCCACGCCGGATTTGATGCAGCTTCTGTTTGCCACCACAAGGTCTACCCGGAAATATGCCAATCTGACATCGGACTCACGGGCGGCCATGCTCGTGGACAACCGCTCCAATGAAGAGACGGATATTCATTCGGCCATGGCCGTTACGGCCACGGGCATTGTGGGGGAAGTTTCAGAATCTGAAAAGAGCGAAGTATTGCCCCTCTATCTTCTAAAACACCCCTACCTGAAGGATTTTGTCAATTCTCCCAGTTGTGCTTTTCTGAAACTGACCGTCGGAACCTATTACCTGGTGAGACGATTTCAGAACGTCGTTGAAATCCATATGCCGCCATGACCCTGATCCTGCCCATAGAACGAATAGGTGAAAAAGACCGTCCAAAGGTCGGTGGCAAAGCGTTTGCGCTGGCGTCCTTATGGAAAACCGGATTCAATGTTCCGAAAGCCCTGTGTGTTACCTCCGACGCTTATGATCATTATGTAGTTTCCACCGGCATTCGGGAGCGAATTCTGATGGAAATCCATCGGAAAGCCTTTCGTGATATGCGGTGGGAAGAAATGTGGGATGTATCTCTTCGCATTCGAAACCTGTTCCTAACCACCCCCATACCTTTGCCTCTTAAGGATGACCTCGGAGATATGATCGCAGCCTTTTTTTCAAAAATGCCTGTGGCGGTTCGGTCATCGTCTCCCGGGGAAGACTCAAAAAAGGCGTCTTTCGCCGGACTTCACGACTCCTATGTGAACCTGCGCAATCGAGATGCCATACTGGAACATGTTCTAAAAGTGTGGGCGTCCCTCTGGTCCGATGCCGCCCTGCTCTACCGAAGGGAACTGGGGCTCGATCCTGAAAAGAGCACCATGGCCGTGGTGATACAGGAGATGGTCTTTGGGGATCGCTCGGGTGTCGCGTTCTGTCGAAGTCCCATGGAACCATCTCAATCGATTATTGAATCAGTGTACGGATTGAACCAGGGCATGGTAGATGGTACCGTGGAGCCTGATCGCTGGATACTGGACAGGATCTCGGGGAATATTCTCTCGCACACACAACCCGAGAGAGATTCTTGGGTCGTCCCCACGAAAGGGGGTGCCACCCTGGAAAGTCTTCCTTCACACATGGCCCCACGCGCTCCCTTGAAGGACGGGGAGGTGAATGCGGTGTATCGGTTGGCCATGGACGTGGAGAATCATTTTGAAAGCCCCCAGGATATGGAATGGACCTTTCGTGATAAGACCCTCTATCTGCTTCAGTCGCGGCCCATCACTACGGAAAAGGGGAGTGAAAAAGGGGATGATCGGTCCTGGTATTTGAGCTTGAGCAGGAGTTTCGACAATCTCAAGGCCCTTCGGAAAAAAATTGAAAAGAAGCTGATCCCGGCCTTGATGGAGGACGTATCCCGTTTGGAATCCGAAAACCTGGAGATCCTTTCCATCGAGGCGCTTGCGCGTGAAGTAGAAGGGCGAAGCCATCTCCACCAGAAATGGGTGGAAACCTATTGGCGCGATTTCATTCCCTTCGCACACGGCGCCCGACTTTTTGGACAGGTCTATAACGATGTCGTACACCCTTCGGACCCTTACGAGTTTATGGGCCTCTTGGCGGCGACTGAAATGGAAAGCCTCAAGCGAAACCGTTTGCTTGAGGATCTGGCCCGGGGCATTCGAGAAAATTCTCAACTTCGGCAATTGCTGGAAGCGGGTGATCTTGAAAATGCGGAGGAATCTTTTCTAAGGCGGATAGACGATTTTATCTCAGAATACGGACAAGTCATTTGTATGGGGACTTCTTTGACCGAGTGCCGGACTCACGTGTGCGGCATTCTGCTTCGTATGGCTTCCGCCTATAGGACCGCTGTGGAACGAAAGGATGTTTCCGCCCTCACGGAATCGTTTCTGTCCCGTTTCCAGGGGAAGAAAAGAGAGGAAGCCGGGGAAATACTCGATCTGGCCAGAGCCAGTTATCGGCTGAGGGATGACGACAACATTTATTTGGGCAGGATCGAATCGGCGCTGGACGAGGTCCTTGTTTTGGCCGAAAAACGCCTAGCTGCCGTTTCGGCTGAGGAGAAAAACCGACGTTTTTTTAAGGATCTGATTTCAAGGGCTAAGAATAAAGCTTATGTTCCTCACTCTGCCGTGCACACCACAGCGGAAGATGAAAATTTTGATTTCAGGCCTCGCCAGTTGACGGGGCAACCCGCAGGCCCCGGACTCGGTGAAGGTCCGGCCCGGGTCATATGGAAGGCGTCGGATCTCACGGGATTTCAGTCCGGGGAAGTACTTGTATGCGATGCCATTGATCCCGCCATGACCTTCGTGGTGCCACTCTCAAACGGCATTGTGGAGCGCCGTGGCGGCATGTTGATTCACGGAGCCATCATTGCGCGGGAGTACGGTCTTCCCTGCGTAACAGGTGTGCCTGATGCTACGACACTGATTAAAACCGGAGACCGGATCACGGTAGACGGCTATCTGGGAATCGTGACCATCAGAACGGACACAACCCCATAGGTTTTGTTTTGGTTGAGCATGAAATTATCCAGTGATGACCAATATGTTCTGAGGACAAAGGCTTCGGACATTCAGGTACCGGATACGATACAGGGGATCATTGCGGCCCGTATGGATCGCCTGGATGAAAACCTTAAACGAATCATGCAGGTGGCCTCGGTGATCGGTCGGGAATTTGCATTTCGAATTCTACATGCCATTACCGATATGAAGGAGGAACTCAGGTCCAGCCTCTTGAACCTCCAGGGCCTGGAACTCATATACGAAAAAAGCCTGTTTCCCGAACTGGAGTACATCTTTCGGCACGCCCTCACCCAGGAGGTGGCCTATAATAGTTTGCTGTTCAGGCGCAGAAAGGAGATACACGAAAAAATAGGCCAGGCCATGGAACAGCTCTATTCGGAACGTTTGGAGGAATTTTATGAGATGCTGGCCTATCAGATGTTCCCGCCAAAGCGTATCAATATGTCAAGAAATCCGCTGAAAAAGCGTGCAAAAACGATGCGCTGAATGAAGCCTTAAGATTCTACAGGGAAGCCATGGAGATTCTTTCCAGGCTGCCTGTTACCCATGAAAACAAACAAGAAAAGATCGCGCTGGTGTTGTCCATTGCCCCGCCGTTACACAGAGTGGGGTACTCAAAAGACTACCTCCCCATGCTTCAACAGGCTGAAGCCCTGGCCGAGGAACTTGGAGAAGAAAAGAAGAGGGTGCATATTCGAAGTCTTATCGGGGTATACTATGTAGGAACGGGCGGTGACCCCCAGCTGGGTTGGAAATACCTGGAAGAATGCATGAACCATCCCGATATGGAGGGAAATGCTGAGTTGGCGGTTCCCGTGGCATTTAATACAATTTCCTCTTTTTCGGTTTCAGGGGATTTTTTGAAGACCTGCCGAATCGCTCCCACCGTTATCGGCTTGATCGAGCGATCCGGGACCCGGAACCGATCCTTCGGTACGCCCCATAATGTGTACGCGTTTATGTTCGCCGTGTGGGGTATAGCCACCTCCGCCACCGGGAACTTTGACCGGGGCGAAGAACTGCTTGAAAAGGCCTTGTCTTTTGCCCTGGATATGGATCATCAGTTTACCCTGGGATTTGTGGAATGGCACTATGGCATGATTTATGCCATCAAAGGAGACGGACACCGCTCGGCGGAACATCTGCGAAAAGCCATCCGATACATGGAAGACTCCCAAACCGTGATACACCAGGGACCGGTGTGGAGTTGGCTGGGACTGGCACACCTCTTCATGGGAGAGACTGAACCCGCCCTGGAATTTACCCGAAAGGGTCTTCAAATGCACACGGATGTGGGAGTGCTCTTTTTTCAATCCATGTGCCATTGGCTGCTTTCCCAGGTCCATCTTGAGCTGGGGGACACGGAAAATGCGAGGGCCCATGCGGAAATGGCCCTGAAATGTTCTTCCAACAACAATGAACGGTATATTCAGGGGATTTCGAGGATTTTTCTTGAAAGGGCATTGGCCAAAACGGAGCAAAAGCTGGCGGAGGCGGAACAACAGATTCTGCGAGGGTTGGAAATACTTGAAGCGCTCGGCTTACGGCCCTTTTATAGTATGGGCTATTTGGGTTTGGGGGAGGTCTACGCTGAAATCGGACAAAAACAGGATGCATTAAGTTATGTCAGTTGCTTCTCCCTTAATTGCCCATATACTTCAATACTTCTTTTGCGGCCCTGTGGTCCGGAAACCGGCGGATGGTATTTTCGGCCAGGGATCTGGCCCGATCCGGCTGCCGTCTCCTGAGATAAAAGTCTGCCAGCGCAACGAAGAAGTCCTGGTTTTGCGGTTCAAGGGCCAGTGCGGTTTCTAGTGCATCTTGCGCTTTTTGGGGTTGACCCAAAATCAGCAGGAGTTGGCCATGGTTGTAATGGACACGGCCATATTTGGGCATGCCCGCGGCCGCTTTTGCCAGAAGGACCTCGGCGTCTTTATATTTTTTCATCTCCGCCAACAGCAGCCCTAGGGAGTAGGCGATTTCGTAGAGTTCCGGATTCTGCTTCACCACCTCCCGAAGCAGCCCTTCAGCCTCACTGTTATTGCCCTGACGGTTGTAGAGCATGGCCAGATTGACCTTGGCGGGATAGAACTGGTCATCGATGGCAATGGACTTTTGGTAGTATTTAATCGCTTCCTGGTCTTTTCCAAGGTTGGCGGCCAGGTTGCCCAGGTTAAATCGCTGGGGGGCAAAGTCCGCGTTGTACAGCATGGCCTGGCGGAATTCGTCCAATCCCTTGTGGAAGGCTTCCCGGTCATCCCTTCGCAGTTTATCCGGCGGCAGTCCGGATAACATCACGGCTGCTTCCATGCGCACGGCCTTGACCGGATCATAGAGTTTGGGCGAGATGCGCTTGAGCCGGGTGTCGGCATCGAAGTATTCCAGGCTGCGGATCGCCGTGTAGCGCAGCAGGGCGTCATCATCTTCCAACGCCCTGGCAAGCGTCGCATGGCTTTGGGGACTGGGGTACGAGCGCAGTAGTTCCAGAGCCGTGGCGCGAACAATGGCCGGCAGCAGCGGATCTTCAGCCAGACGAATCAGGCCCGGTTCAGCTTCCGGCACACGGGCCCGTCCGGCGGCGATGACCGAACCGTAATGGGGTTTGCGGGTCTCACCGTACCATTTCGTATAATGCTCGACATTCCATGAGACCGGCTTGTCATCGTGACAGCCCCTGGCCGAACAGGCATTGGGGACGTCCAGCTTTTCGCTCAGGTCAGGCCGCGGAACGCGCAGGCTGTGATCGGGACGGTAGTCGATGCCCATGTAGGTTCGGCCGGGCATGTGGCATTTGACGCAGAGATAGCCTTCACTGGGCTTGCCGTTGTGCATCTTTTTGTGAAAATGGTGGTCTTTCGTGTCGTACAGTTCAGCCCGGTGACATTGGGTACAAAGATTGTTCTTTTCCTTGTGCAGCTTGAGGCTGTGGACGTCATGACAGTCGCTGCAGCGCACGCCGCGCTGGTACATCTTGCTTTGCACGAAAGAGCCGTAAACGTAAACTTCTTCCAGTATCTGCCCGTCCGGATAGTAGATCCCTTCGCTCAGAAGCTGCGGAACCATCACATCCAGCAGTTTTCCTTCCTTGTGTGGATTGTCCCCAAGCTGAAACCGCCGGGAGTGGCAGGGAGCGCACAACTTTATCTGGTCGGCCGTATCGATGTTGCCGGCACGAACGGTCAGGGCGTAGTTGTTTGTTTGCGACCTGGCCAGCGGCGGCCGGTCGGCCCACTCGATATGCTTTGACCCGGGGCCGTGGCAAGCCTCACACCCCACATCGATTTCGGACCAGGTGGTATGATAATCTTCCCGGTCCGGATTGTAGCCCTTGGTCAAATGGGTGGAATGGCATTCGGCGCACATGGCATTCCAGGTCTGAGCGCCCCGTGTCCAGTGCAGCCAGTCATCCGGACCTTTCACATCATAGGGCGGCAACCGGTACCATGACTTCTTCTTCACATCCCAGGCAATGTTCAGACATTGCAGACGCCCGTCGGGAAAGGGCACCAGATACTGCTGCAGGGGATAGACGCCGAAGGTGTAGGCGATTTCGAACTCCCCGGGCCGGCCGTCCGGCCCTTCGGTTTCCACATAGAACTTGCCGTCCTTTCGGTAGAAACGGGAAACCACGCTGTTGTGGGGATCGGTGAAACTGACATTGTTGAAATCGCCCAGCACGGAGGTCTCGGTGGCCACATCCATGGCCAGATCATGATGGGAGCCTCGCCACTTGCCGTAAGCGCCTTCGTGGCACTTCTTACAGCTTTCGCTGCCCGTAAAAACCGCGGGATCCGGAATGGGGCCCGTTTCCATGGTCCCGGCTTTGAGAAGATAGAGCACCGGCGACAAGAGTACGACGATGGATGCGATCAGGGCGATCCATTCCCAGTTGTGAGTGCTCAAGGCGGGTTTTGTTGCTTCTCTGTTCTTCATGATGATGGTCTGGTTGCCTGTGTCGGGTCGAACCGTTCCCGTTTCCGGGGAGAAGCGATGTCCACCTTGACGATGCCGTTCTCGATCCGCGCGGGGAATGTGTCAAGGGGCCGCGGGGCCGGAGAAGTGATGACTTCCCCGGTCAGGCTGAAGGTGGAACCGTGACAGGGGCATACGAACTGCTTTTTCTCCTCGACCCATGGAACGGTGCAACCGAGATGGGTGCAGGTTCGCGACAGGGGCAGGAAGCTGCCTTCCTCCAGCCGGGCAAGATAGAATCCGCCGTTTGGAATGGCGGTTACCGTCTTCGGTTTGAACCGCTCCACCGGACCGGCGGTAATGATGCTTGCCGTGCTTATGGGCTGGTTTCTCTCCTTCCGGGACTTCAAAAATGACAAACCCACCCACCCGAACTCAGCGGCGGCGATGGCGCCGAAAAACGCCCAAATCCAGTTAAGAAAGTGGCGCCTATCAGTTTGTTGTAGGCTCTCCGTATGAGGGGTCTCGGACATTGAATTTACCTTATCGTTTTCATGAAGTATTACGTGCCATTTTGGACAAAGGGCCAAGTCAGGAGCATTTCCGCTCCTCGGAACCAGAAACCGATGATGGTGCAGACGGCCAGAGCGACAAGCACGAGAATGACGCCGGCCATTACAGCCTCGGCTCGGGTGTATTTCAGTTTTGCTGACAGCAGAAAGTAAAAACCGATGAGCAGGCCGATCATCAGAAGCGTCGGTATCAGACCGCGGGTAACGAGCGTATTCGCCGTAATATTCGACATTGATCGCAGCAGCAGATCGTCCGCTACAACAACAAGAAAAGTCACCAGAACGGTTCCCACCGCCGTCCACAGGGCCAGTCTTCGTCCACGGGCCGAGCCTAGCCATATTCCCGGCGGTAGCGCGGCCGCCTGCCAGAACGGCAGCCACACCAGGACGGCAACGCCAAGCAGGGGCCAGACGAGCACGGCAAAGACCGGATGCAGATGCAAAAGGAGCTCCTGAAACCCAAGAAAATACCAGGGGGCCTTGGCCGACAAGGGGCTCATACCCGGGTTTGCTTGTTCCAGCAGCGGAGCATTCAAGAAAATCGCTAAGATCATGACAAAAGCAATCACGATCATTCCGACGGCCGCCTCCCGCACGATCAGGTTCGGTATGGTGGGAACCCGATTTGATACGGCGTCTGGAATCGCATCTTCCGGCCTTACCAGTCCGCCCGCGCGACGGACCAGCCAGAAATGCCAGAGGAGTAGAATGATCACGGACCCGGGTATGACCGCCACGTGCAGAACGAAAAAATTCGCCAGGGTCGGAGGGCCCACCTCCGCGCCGCCGCGAAAAAGATCCTGGAGCCAGGAACCGAAAAGCGGAATATAGCCCAGCATGCTGGTGCAAATGGTTACCGCCCAGTAGGCCAGTTGGTCCCAGGGAAGCAGATAGCCCGTAAAGTTGGCGCCCAGCACGAAGAGCAGTAAACACAGACCGATAACCCAGTTGAGGCTGCGACCCGAACCGAAAGCCCCGGTGAGAACAACCCGGATCATGTGCAACAGGATGACGCCGATGAGAAAATTGGCGCTCCAGTGATGGATGTTTCGAATCCAGAGCCCGAAGGGCGTCTCCTGGGTCAGGGTCAGTATCGACGAATAAGCTCGATCGGCGGAAGGCTCATACACGAGCAGCAGCAGGACGCCGGTAGAAAAAAGGAGGCCGATCAGCGTAGCCGCCATGCCGCCCAGTCCCCAGCTCAAAGTGAACTTCAAGGTTGATTCGGGAACAGCCGAAGGATGAAGGTGCAGCAGGAAGTCAGAAAAGGATCGCCGACTTTTCGGTATCGGTAAAGTCATTGCCGTCATTCTTAATTCAGTGTTTAAATAAAGCTTTTTACATCTGTGAAATGAACATTTCAATGATGTTGTTGTTTTGTGCGGCCGAGCGAGCGGCCATGGCTTCTAAATTGTTCAGAGCGCCAATTCCCGTGAGTGGCTGACCGTATGGACTGAGACTTCCGGTGTCCGTTCCATGAGACCCATGGCGCCCACCAAGACCGTGAAAATATCAGATTCCAAATGGTTATCCAACGCTTCCCGGCTTTCCCATTCTTCGAGCATGAGAAATTCATGTTCGTTCTCAGAATTCCCGAAAAGGCCTGATTTCAAACACCCGTTCTCCTTTCTCACCTGTTCGACGATAGACTGAAGGGTCTGGGAAAGCTCCTTGCGTTTCTCAGGTCTTACCGTCATCTTAAAAAACAAAAAAACCATTTTTATCCCACATTGTTAAGGTAT
>JAJDOH010000236.1 GCA_022340265.1 Deltaproteobacteria bacterium
GAAGTGCTTCGGATGCCGGCGTTATGAAAGGATGCGTGGATGTGTTAAAAGAGATGAAAATTCCCCACGAAGTAAAAATCCTTTCCGCCCACAGGACGCCTGAACAGACGCGGGAATATGCAGCAACCGCATTAAAAAGAGGCGTGCAGGTGATCATTGCCGGTGCCGGTTGGGCGGCTCATCTGGCCGGGGCCGTCGCTGCTCAGACCACATTGCCGGTTATTGGAGTCCCCATCGACTCATCTCCGCTAAACGGCATGGACGCCCTTTTATCCACCGTTCAGATGCCCTCGGGAATTCCGGTGGCAACCGTAGCCTTGGGAAAAGGGGGCGCCAAAAATGCTGCTGTCCTTGCCGCGCAGATTCTCGCTTTGAACCATCCCTTTATTGAGAAAGAGGTCTCAAGCTATCGAAAAGCGCTGACACTGGCAGCTTCGGAAAAAATCGATTCGTGGGATAGTAAGGACCGTTAGCGGTTGTCGTGTTATTGATTTCCATGAGCACGGAATTTGGCGGAGACCCGCTCGATACGCACTTGGAGGAAGCTACCGCAATCTTGAAATCGGGCGGGCTGGTAGCCTATCCGACGGAGTCCTTTTACGGCCTTGCGGCGGATGCCGCCAATGAAGCGGCCATACACCGTCTGTTTCAAATAAAGGGAAGAAAGCCGGGCGAGCCCATTCTGCTCCTGATTCCTGATGTTGGTTCCCTTAAACGATGTGTCGCACATGTTCCGGAAGCGGCAAAACGGCTCATTGACGCATTCTGGCCGGGGGGGTTAACCATTGTGTTTGAAGCACAAAAAGATGTTTCCATGCTTCTGACGGCCGGCACGGGGAAAATTGGCATCCGGTTATCGAGCCATCCCCTGGCCATGGCACTGGCGCAAGCCATGGGGTCGGCTATTACAGGCACCAGTGCCAATGTTTCAGGTGAACCTCCCTGCAGCACGCCCCATAGCGTTTTCAAGGCTTTGGGAAAAGGGGTGGACAAAATTCTCGATGGTGGTGAAACTCCGGGTGGGAAGCCCTCTACGGTTCTCGATGTGACCACTAATCCGCACACAGTTTTACGAGAAGGAATCATTTCGAAAAGAATGTTAGCACCCTATTGTGGTGAACTGAATTAGCAGGTTATTGGCAGATATTTCCGGGAGATGCACCAATGATGAATGCTAGAACGGCAAAACAAGGAAACCCCGAAGAAGTCATGGAATCCATTAAAGACTTGCTCAAAATGAAAAATGCCATTTTGTTGGCCCACAATTATGAACCGCCTGCAATACAAGATATTGCAGATAGTTGTGGCGATTCATTAGAGCTCTCTATTAAAGCGTCACAGACAGATGCGGATGTGATTGTTTTCTGCGGGGTTCATTTTATGGCGGAAACCGCTTCCATTCTCTGCCCGGACAAGATCATTCTCCTCCCGGTTGAAAATGCAGGCTGTCCCATGGCGGACATGATTACCGCAGATGCGTTGATCAAGAAAAGAAGTGAAATGCCGGATGCCGTGGTCATCAGTTATGTGAATACCAGTGCCGAAGTCAAAGCGGAAAGCGACATCTGTTGCACTTCAGCCAATGTTATTCAGGTGGTCAACTCGGTACCTTCGGAAAAACCGATTCTCATGACCCCTGACAAAAACCTGGCACAATATGCACGGAGCCGTACGGGGCGCGACATTACCTATTGGAGCGGATATTGTCCCATTCATAACAACCTTCGTGCCGACCAGGTACTGAAAGTGAAAAAGGCGCACCCCGATGCGCCTTTTCTCGCCCACCCTGAATGTTCACCCGAAGTCCTGGCCCTTGCCGATGAGATCAAAAGCACTTCGGGCATTCTCGCATATACGGCCCATTCCGGTAAACAGGCGTTCATCATCGGTACGGAGTTAGGCATCCTCCACCCACTTTCAAAAGCCAATCCTGAAAAGACTTTTATTCCCGCCGATCCTGGTATGTTTTGTCCTGATATGAAGAAGATAGGGCTACCCGAGATTCAACATGCCCTCGAAACCATGTCACCGGAAGTGCGAGTCGGTCAAGACATCCGGATAAGGGCCAGAGCAGCAGTGGAAAGAATGCTGGCGATTCTCTCAAAATAGAATTCCGATTTTCATTTTCAGTGAGAAAGAAGCTCTCAATGAACAAACCGCTCCGGATAAAATCCAATCTGGAATATCTCAGAAAACTTTTTATTATGCCCGATTCGCCCGACAAATTCATTGAATTCGGGAACGAATTACTGGAAATGATCCATGATTTTTTTCAGGAAAAAGGCGGCATCCACAGCAGCATCACGCTCCCTGAACTAAGCCGGATATTTAATCAGAAGTCCCTGCCCCATGAACCCCGCCTCATTAAAGATGTGCTGGCCGAAATTAAAACAAAAATTATAGCCCATTCTGTGAAGGTGGGAAATCCTTATTATATCGGCCACATGATCAGTGCAGTCCCCTATTTCATGATTCTGCTGGAAATGATCATTGCAGCGCTCAACCAGAACCAAGTCAAGATTGAGACCGCAAAGGCGTCCAGTTTTGTTGAACGGGAACTGGTGGCCTGGCTTCACCGAATGGTTTTTCTTCGAAAAAATGGGTTTTATGAAAAGAATATTCAGAACCCCCGCATAGCACTGGGGAATGTCACCTCTGATGGTACCCTTGCCAATGTGACGGCACTTTTGGTGGCCAGAGAAAAAGCGTTTCCACCGGATGAAAATTTTCCAGGTTTTCGCACGGCCGGCATGTATCGCGCCCTTGAGCACTATGGTTGCGACAGGGGCGTGGTCATGGTTTCAACTAGGGGGCACTATTCCATCAAGAAGGCGGTTAATCTGCTGGGATTGGGTGAAGAGAACGTCATCAACATCCCGGTTGATGAAAAGAACAGAATCAACTGCGATCGCCTTCGCCACAAGATAGAATCGTTGACGGAAAACGTCGGTGGAAAGAAGACCAAAATTATTGCCATCGTGGGGATTGCCGGGACCACCGAAACAGGCAATGTGGATGATCTGGAAACGCTCGGACAAATTGCTCGTGAAACGGGGGCTCATTTCCACGTGGATGCTTGCTGGGGCGGTTCCGCGCTTCTGGTGAACGAATATCGAAGCCTCTTTAAGGGTATTTCAAAAGCGGATTCCGTCTCCATTGATGCCCATAAACTGCTTTACTGTCCCATGAGCATGGGGTTGATTTTGTTTCGAAACGAAAAGGATCTCAATACCATCCGCCATTCTTCCAAATACGTCATCCGTCGAAACTCAGTGGACACGGGGCGTTTTACAGTGGAAGGATCGAGGCCTTTTGCTGCTCTGAAACCCTGGGCCTCACTCAAAATCATTGGACGCGAAGGATATGGCATCCTGTTGAAACAGGCACAGAAGGCAACGGAGAACCTGCTCGGAATCATCAATCATTGCGGAAATTTTGAAGCGTTGAATGATCCGGATCTCTTCATTTTAACCTATCGTTTTTTACCGGAGATGGTCAAATCGCACATGGCTTCTCTTGAAGGGGCTATAAATGATCAAAAGGTAGGCGAAGAAAAAAAGGCATTCGAACAACAAATCAGGAAGATCAATTTTTTGATCAACGGGTTAAATATCAAGCTTCACAAAGCTCTAAGAAGAGATGACAATACATTTGTTTCGCGCACCACCCTGGAATCCACACGCTACCGGCCCCAGAATATTGTGGTACTTCGAGCGGTGCTCGTTAACCCTTTAATCAACCGAAAAGTCCTTCAAGAAATTGTAGAAATCCAGAACCGTATCGGTTTGCGCCTTTGGAAGGAGTTTGAACCGGCCTACCGTAAAATCGTCAATGGGAAGAGGGATTGACCCATTCAAAATGATTACTGACCCAATTCATTCGCCGTTCACTGCGACACCGGGATGAGAGAATAATGGATTGGGCTTCTAGGAAGGCTTTTTCGAGATCATCGTTAATAATGATATAATCGTACCACGAACAATTTTTGATTTCTTCGGAGGCCTGCGCCATCCGTTCTTGAATCACCTTCTGATCATCTGTCCCCCTGCCCTTCAGCCGTGTTTCAAGAATTTTGAGAGATGGCGGCAAGATAAAAATGAGGACAGCGTCGGAAAACTGCTCCTTGACATTTCGCCCCCCCTGGACATCCACGTCCATCAAGATATCCACGCCTGAAGTCATCTGGCCCTGAACTGTATCAAGCGCCGTGCCATAAAGATGACCATGGACTTCAGCCCATTCCAGAAAGTCTTTGTTTTCGATCATTTCCCTGAAGGCATGTTGGTTGACGAAATGATAATCAACGCCATTTCGTTCTCTCCCTCGCGGTGGGCGGCTGGTGTGTGAGACGGAATAAGCCATGCCCTTCACCCG
>JAJDOH010000260.1 GCA_022340265.1 Deltaproteobacteria bacterium
CAGGCCGATGTGCAGGTCATGCAGGCAAAGCAATATGAGAAGCTTGAACCGTAGGATGAGGCGAGCAGTTGTTTCTTGAAATCCTTGTCCGTGTGCGTGGATTCAATGGGCTCATCCGGTCTGGACAGGGCGGTACAGGCCTCCCCGATGGCTCTCATGGGTCTCTGTTGGACCGCGAGGTAGTCCTCCTCCTTTACGGAAGGGCTCATGAGGCCCCTGAACATGGAAAAGGGGGTGAGGACCAGGAGTTCGGGAGATCCCCGTTTCTGGACCGCCTCCCGCACGCTGAACCACAATTCCTGCAGGTTGAGGCCCACCGGGCAGACCGGCGTGCAGCGATAACAGTTGGTACACAGATAGAGGCCTTCCTGGATGGCGGCCATCTGACGTTCATTCAAGGGGCTGCCGGAAGCAAGGGCCTTGAGAGAGGCGATTTTTTCCGAAGGGAGGATGTTGGGGTTGGGGATCTCCTCATAGGTCACCGCCACCGAACATCGCGAAGTGCAGGTGCCGCAGTGCGTGCATGCATCCAGCTCCATAATCTGTCTGGTCAACACGTTGGCAGGGTGGGACGTACCCTTTCCCATGACGCTGTTGGCGAGCAGGCTCAAGGGGCTCACGAGGATGTGGAACATCCTGCTGAACGGAAGATAGGCAAGACCGATGAAACAGGCCATGGCATGGATATACCAGAGCAGGGTGGCCAGCCCCGCCCGATCCAGAGGAACGGCTGCTGGCCGCAAGGCCGTTGCGGCGCCGTAGCCGAGAAATGCCCACTGGGGACGGGAGTGGCAGGCGGCGCAACTTGTTTCATGCAACTCACGGCCTCGATGGAGCACCCCTTCCTCAAAAGGCCCGCTTACATTCGGGGAGACCAGACCAAAACCGTCTGCCCAGTAGGCCTCAAGTGCCCTGAGATCCCGGGGATCGTCGGAATCCGCATAATCCGCCACCATCAGAGAGTATCTCTCGGAGGATCCGATCTTCGCCCCTTCCAGGAGAACGCCCGATATCATGATCACCGCAAGGAGGGTCAAGGCATATCGATCCATGGCATTGGTGAAAAAGCGGGGCGTCTTTTGGACAAACCTGCGGTACAAGGCGATCCCGATGCCCACGAACAAAAGCAGTGCAAAGAAATCTCTCAAGAACAGAAAGGGGTTCAGGGTGGGGGCATAGTCCTCAAAAAGGTTCCTGGAGAGGATCCCTTCCAGGGCATGCATCAACAATAACAACGTAAACCCCCAGAAAAGGCACATATGCATCGCCCACCGAAGTCGGCTCTCCTTCAGGATCCTTCGCTGACAGAAGACATCCAGCACCAGGACCTTCAAAAGGGTGAGGGTCTTGGTGGGGCTCCAAAGGGTCGCGACTATTCCGGCCAGGGTGGCGGAAATCCGTTCCCGGGCCGTGAAGGGTCTTTCAGTCGCTCGGAAATCGTACCGGAACCAGGTGCTCACCTTGAAAAGGAGGCCTAAGCCGAAGACCATCAGCGAAAGGTAGAGGCTGATTGTTAGAACCATGGATTTTTTCCTTGCACCCCTTCAAAGTTCTCATGAAAACTTAATATACCGCCATAGTTTTCTATTCTATACGGTTCTTGTATGAATTAGGCAATGGCCGACGGTCGCTGTTTTCATATGGTTGGAACGATGGTCTTCATATGGCTGAAAGCAGCCATATGGATGCATGGAATGTTTCAATGACCGGAGGTGAACAAAGATGGGGTGTTACGGATTGGTGGAGGTATATCCCTTTCGGACCGCGTATTTGACCAGGTCCGCGGTTTTTTTCATATGCAGCTTTCGCATGATATTGCTGCGGTGATGGCCGACCGTGTGAACGCTGATATAGAGCGAATCGGCAATCTCTTTTCTTGATTTTCCTTCTGATATGAGCGTCAGAACCTCTCTTTCACGGAGCGTCAAACGCTCAAGGGGGTGCTCGTGACGACCGCTGTAGATTCTCGCCAGATCATCGGCCAAGTCGAGGGACAGGATGGGGGAAACGTAATTTCGGCCCTTTCGAATGGCATCTATGGCGGAAAAAAGTTCCGTATCGGTATCTTCTTTTAAGAGATACCCTTCGGCACCCGCGGAAAAACAATGATACAGCAGTTCCTTATTGCGATGCATGGTCAAGATCAATATCTTCATGCCCGGATCCACCATTTTGATCTCTCGGGTGGCCTCAACACCCCTCATTTTCGGCATGGAGATATCCATAATGACCATTTGGGGGGACACTTTTTTCAACAGCTCAAGGAGTTCAAGACCGTCGTCGGCCTGACCGATGACTTTCAGGTCATCGGTTTCGTCAATGATCATTTTGACGCCCTGCCGAAACATTTTGTGATCGTCCGCAAGAACGATCTTATAAGGCTCCATCATTTTTCTTTCCCTTTTCCGTGGGGACCGTCAATGTAATCCGGGTGCCGCGGCCCGGCCGGCTTTGAACTTTCAGGGACGCACCCAGCATCCTGGCCCTTTCTTCCATGGCCGCCAATCCAAAACCCCTTTCGTCGGGATTCTCGGGCAAGGGTTTGTTCATGTCGAACCCTCTACCGTCATCTTCCATTACGAGAGAGATGTTTCCGTTACGGGCCTCCGCCCTGACGAATATCTGTTCGGCACCGGCGTGTTTCCCGATATTGTTCAAAGCCTCCTGGAATATTCTGTAAATAATGATCTGCGCATCGTTTGAAAGGAAATCGTTGATGTCTTCGATGGCAAAGGAGACCCGATTGTTGTTGTGTCTGGCGAACTCACCCACCAGCCATCGGAGGGCTCCCGAAAGCCCCAGATCTTCCAGCAAGGCGGGACTCAAATCATGTGTGAGCCGCCGTATGCTTTCGATAATTTGATCGATATCCTGAAAGACGTTCACATCGTCGGATCGTAGCTTGGCTCCATCGTCGCCCAGCCTCCGCTCAATGGACCTCAGTTTCAGTTTCAGAACGGAGAGGGATTGTCCCAATTCATCGTGCAGTTCAAAGGAGATCCGTTTTCTTTCCCCCTCCTGGGCCGTCAAGAGGTAAGAAGAGAGCTCCCTCAATTTTCGCTCCGATTCCTCCAGGGCCGCTTCCGCAAGCTTTTTCTCCGTAATATCCAGGGCGATGCCCAAAACCGCCGATTTACCTTCCAAATCAATCATGCTCAATGTGAAATCGCACCAACCCGCTTCACCATTCTTCCTCTGGATCTTGAGTTCATATCGGGGTGGCACTTTTTTACCCAGCTGGCGTGCGAGCCCCCTTTCCCTGGCAATTGCCTGATTATCGGGGTGTATGATCTCCCAGAAGTTTTTGGATACCATCTCCTCCGGCCTATAGCCGAATATGGCCTCCGATGCTTGATTGGCGAAGGAAATTTTGGTTCCCTGATAGATGAATATGGCGCACCCGACCGTCTCCACCAGGTTTCGAAATTTGGCCTCGCTCTCCCGCAACTCCCACTCGGTCCATTTCCTGAGGATCAGTCGCCACATCCCCTGCATGAGCAGTTTCAACTGGCGGACATCCGTCTGATCATAGGCCGTTACCTTGTTTCCCACACCTGCCACCGCGACAATCTTCGTCCCGTCAAACACGGGGATGTTCATGTGACGCCGGACTTCCACATGCCCTTTCGGATACCCTTTCTTAAGGGGGCTTGGCGCCGCGTAATCATTGAAAATAATCGGTTTTCGCTGTCGGACCGCCTCTCCCCAGAGCCCGGTTGTCTCGACGGGATAGAATTTAGGTTTTTCGGAAATGCCGCATTTGCCCATGGCAGTCTTGGACCAGGAATGCATGGTCAGTAACGTCTCATCCTGGTTCATGAAAGCCAGATAGCCGATCTCGCTTCCGGTGAGCCGGACCGCTTCTTCCAGGGCAAAGTCGGTAATTTCCTGAAGCGGTGCACCGGTCATTTCATTGAGCCTTAACAGCGCTTCAAGCCGGGATTCCTCCAAATGGAGGGCTTCGTCGGCGCGATTCCGCCAGGTGGCCTCTTTTTCCAGGGCTTTTACCCTTAATTCCAATTCTTTGTAGGTGGGCTTTTCCGTCATTGAAACGGCCTCCGGCTTTTCATGCCCGATAGAAGATGATCTTTCTTTAAGATCCGATACTTAATCTTTATAGAACAGCCGCCGGGGCCAGGTCAAGATGTCTCTTGATAGATGGGCGGTTTAGGGATGATAGAACATCATTGATGAGGCTACCTGACAACAGGGCTAAACCAACAATGCTGATTTGACTGTTTTGAACAAAGCGACTACCTGTTCTGAAAAACCGATCTGGTTGAAACGGGCGGCGATCTCAGCCAGTTCTTCCATAAGGCGCCTGTCTTCAGGCAAGAAGTAATCGTGGCAGGCCCACCAATACACGTCCAGTCCCGCGAATATACCCTGGCGCGCCAGAAGGGTTATGGCGGCGTGCATCCTGCATTTTTTGCTGATAAATATCGCCCGGGTCCAATCATGTGGGACCAGTTTTTCATAGCTGTCGCTCTCTTCACGGGAGGGAGAAGTGGTAAAGTAGTAATAGGAACACAAGGGTGGGCCATGATCCATATCCAATACCAGTTGAGCGGCTCTAACCCGCTTCACGATGGTTTCGAGGTGAAACACCAGGTAGCGGATAACTTGCAGGGCCGTACCGCTGATGTTGAATAAAGGAAGGATTTCCTTCTCGAAATTGAATTGAAATTCTTCTATCTGCCGCCCAAGGACAACGGCCGCCAGTTCCAGGTAGAGTCCACCCTGCAGGGCCGATACGGGCATGCCCACAAGATCGGACTCATGGAGATGAAGAACGGTTTCGGCGCCGTCCTGCTCCGTAACCACGACCGGTCGGGACGGGTCTATGTGTTTGTCTGCAAGCCCGGACCGTCTTTGATGCAGCAAAAGGTCTACATTCAGCGGGTGCTTCAGGGAAAGTCCCGTTTCAAATTCCGTAACGAAACGGGATACGAGACTTGACAATTCTTCCATGCTGGATACGGTGGAATTGAGATCAAAAGGGTGCGGCATTCGTGTCACTCCCTCGCAGGGTTTTCCTGCCAACGGCTAAATGGAATGCTTTGTGAAATCAGTCTGCTTTCAGACATTGCAATTCTGCCCCATGGGTGTTGATCGCAATATTTTGATGGCCTCATCGATGGTTACGGGGATTTGGCCTTGATCTTGACAATTTTCCAGGAGTTCCTGAAAAAGCCGGGTCAATATGGGGGGTTCCAACCGGGCGGTTTCGAGAAGCTGCTTGTCCGTGAGGATGTCCCGGGGAGATCCATCAGCGACGATCTCCCCTTGATTGAGAATCACAATCCGTTTGGCAAGGGCAGCGGCCACATTGACATCGTGGGTGACCATCACCAGTGTGTAGCCATGATGACTGTTAAGGTGCCGGATGAGATTGACCAAATGATTCGCCGAAGCGGGATCAAGCCCGGCGGTGGGCTCATCGAGGAGGATCAGCGGCGGCCGCATGGCGATCAGTCCGGCCAGTCCCACCCTTTTCATTTCTCCGTGACTGAGGCGGTGGATGGGACGATGCGCCAGATGGGACACCTCCATCAAATTCATGGCGGTTTCCACCAACCGGTCGATTTCGGCGGGTTCTATGCCGAGGTTTTTTGGGCCGTAGGCAATGTCTTCGCAAACATGGGTGCAAAACAGCTGATCATTGGGATCTTGAAACAGGAAGGCCACGTGGCGGAATGCCATTTTACGGGCCTTGCGATCCAGTGCTTTGCCGAATAGCGTAATCTTGCCGCTGTCCGGCGGTAGAATTCCCGCGAATAATTTCAGCAGGGTGGTTTTCCCGGACCCATTGGGGCCGCACAATACCATCACGTCCCCTTTGGAAAGGGTCAAAGAGATGTTTTTCAGTGCCCGATCCCCTTTGTAGGAATAGAACGCATCCTTACAAGAGAGTACCGTTTTGCAATTTTCCAGATAGATGGGAGTTACATCGCATTGATTTGGGCAGGAAGAGGATGATTCGAATTTTTCCATGTTGTCTCCATCGGGAATGGCATTCTCGCCTCTGGCCACCATGGCCTCCTGAATTCTGTTGGTTCGATCATAGGCCCTCAGAATAATTTGCGCCAGTATCAAGGCCGTGGAACGGCAGGTCATGGTGTAGGTCTGGAGTCCTCCTTTGATTCGGGCCACATCTCTCATCTTAAAGAACTCCTCAAACAGCAAAAATGCATAGCGGTAGGAGGTGGCCATCACTTCGACGAGGATGGAAGGCACGTGAAACCATTTGAGCGCTTCCAGCACCCGGTTAAAGGGTGTGGTCAAAAAGACCGCTCCCAACCACGCCATGTCGCATACCACCCGGCTGGCCGCGGAAAGACCCAGGTACATACCCTCCCGGTAGATTTGTACTACACCGAAAGACCAAACAGGGGTTGTGCCGAAACCCATTGAGAAACCGACAAAAACCACCAGCGTGGCCCACGCCGGGGCAATGAAAAAAAAAGCAAAGTGTCTCAGAGAAATCCGGGACCAAAACGCTAACAGAACACTGATGAAAAACAGGGTTGAAGAAAGCCACAACTGCGCAACGATAACATTCAATCCAACGGCTGTTGCCAGAAGTCCCAGCTTTAATCTGGGATCCCACCGGTGCAATCCGTGGCCGCCAGCCAGATCATTTGCATCCGCATGAATGCCATGCATCAGTTCATGATGGCCCATGGCCCATGGATTCCTGTGGGGATTTTCTATTAGGCGCACGTCTCTTCCGGTCTCCCCAGAGAAGGTGCCACCATCTGCCGAAAATGAACCCACATACCGCACCAGCGGAAAGTAATAAAAGATTCCACAGGTCGCCCATTTTTTCAGTGTTGATGTAGGGATCTCTGGGCGGCCTTCCGGCAGCTTCCGCAAATTTTTCGTTCACGGACTCATCCATGCCGGAAAATTTTGCGATCTCTTCTGAGGTTTCGTTCAAGGAGGCGGGGTGCGTTGGTGGCGGCTGCACTTTGTCGTCTCCTGCAAAACCGGAGGGAGGCGTCATAAGGCTCCAGGCCGCCGAAACCAACAACAAAACAAAAACCGAGAGTTTTATAGAATGAGCTGCTTTCGCCGCACCGATGATCCCCAACTCCGCCAGAACGTCAGGCCTCTGGTTACAGGCGTAATGAAGGGCCATCCCAGTGACCAACATTTCCCCAATTGCAATGGGCAGTTGGGTCGGCAAATAGGCTGCGTAGATTGCCAGCAGATATCCGCTTATACTGAATTGCGGGTTGGGCGCGGTGGACAGCACGGTTCCGAGGATGAGTCCTGAAACCACATACACCATGATGTCGCCGATCAACCCCCCCGCGAAACCGGCCGCCCACAGGGGGAGGCCGAGTTTCCGGGCCAGTTTGAACGATCCCCATCCGAACACACAACCAAAGAATCCCAGGGACACCACATTAGCCCCCCAGGTGCCGAACCCGCCGTGGGCGAAAAAGGCCGCCTGGAGCAAAAGGCTTACGCCGGCCAATGCGATTCCGATCCATGGCCCCAGCAGGATGGCTACCAGGGGGGTACCGCAGGGGTGGGAACAGGTACCTGTAAATGCCGGTATGGGGATCAGTGAGATGAAAAAGATCAAAGCACCACCCATGCCCAGAAGTGGTTTTTTATCGGGAAACTGTTGAACGAATTTCTTCATCCGTGAAGCGCCCACCCCTACCAGCGCAAAACCTACTCCCGTATAAATGATTGCGGCGCTCCCTGTGATGATGCCTTCCGTGATGTGCATTTTTCCCTCGCAGGCAATTCGGGTTGCAGGATGATAACGTTAACCGACGACACAATCCTTAATTTTTTGCAGGGTATCCCGAGGATTGACGTTCCAACCGATGAAAGCGAGCTGCGTTTCAGGGGTATCCTCCCAGGGTGCCCAGTTTCCGTGACCACCGACAAAATTGACCATGACGGTCCGATCCTCAAAGCGCACAGGACCTTTTATGCGAAACATTTCAAAGGGCAACTGAGGTATGAATGGTTGAAGGCAGCTTTCATTTAAGGTTTTTGGAGTTTCAAGAATGAAAGTCACATGGTCTGCGGCGTCCACAGTGGTGTTATTTCTCTATTTCTTATAGTATACGGTTTTGGTAGACATCGACAATCGCCAACCTCCACTGTTTTGATATGGTCAAAACAATGGTCTTCATATAGCCGAAAGTGGCTATATGACGCTCCGTGTGATGATGCCTTCTGTTATGTGCATCTTTCCCTCGCAGGCGATTCGGAGTGAAGAACGATAGCAGAAGATGGGACACAGAAAAAAATTAACTGACTACACAATCCCCGAGTTTTTGCAGGGTTTCCTGAGGATTGACGTTCCAACCGATGAAAGCGAGCTGCGTTTCCTTGGTATCCTCCCACGGCGAAAAGTCTCCATGCCCACCCACAAAATTGACCATGACGGTCCGATCCTCAAAGCGTACAGGACCTTTTAAGCGAAACATTTCAAAGGGCAGCTGGGATATGAATGATTGAAAGCAGCTTTCATTTAAGGTTTTTGCGGTTTCAAAAACGAAAGTCACATAGCCTGCGGCGTCCACGGTGGTGTTATTTTTCAATTTCTCATAGAAAGCGAGCGGTTTTATGTCAAGAGGACGGGGTTTGTTTTCCGCGAAAAGGGATTCCGGATCGATCCGACAATAACGTGTTGGAATGACTTGTGCTCCAGGCATTGCTTGGTGGATTTCTTTCAGAAACTGTGTCACCTGGTTTTCAGCGAACAAATCAATTTTGTTCAGTAAAATGACGTTTGCCATTTCGAGCTGATTGTGAAAAATCGGCCCGAAAGCCTCGCGTGCTTCCCACAGTTCGGCATCGAGTACTGTGATGATTTTTTGAAGGCGCATGCAACGGTTGAGACTTCCTTCCGATAGCACCGAACGGATAGCGGTGGGATCGGCAACACCGGAGGATTCGATGAGAATCGTTTTGGGTTTCAAGTCTTCATGGATCTTTTCAAGTGACTGTTTCAGATCGTTGCTGAGGGTGCAGCAGATGCATCCGCTGGTCAATTCTACCACGCTGGAACCGGAATTTTTCAGCAGAGAGCCATCAATTCCCACTTCACCAAACTCATTGACGACGACCACGGTGCCGCTCAGATCCGAATCCCAGGAGAGTATCTGTTTCAGGAGGGTGGTCTTCCCGGCGCCCAGAAATCCAGACAGCAGGACAACATCGGTCTTTTTCGTGTTTCCGGGTTGCTTCGCATCATTCATATGTTACCTCTTTGTGAATTGGATGAAAGACTGCTGCAATATAATAGTCCCATTAAAAAAGGTCAATTCGGAGACGTTACAATTTTTTTGTTTGACGTTAACTCAGCTTCCGAATAGCATTATTTTGCTTTAACAAAGGTATTATTAGATGAAATTGCGGTACAAGTCTATGGCAGGAAATAAAATTTGGCGAGATCCTTAGAAAGGTGAACCATGCGTTCTCTTAACTGGCAGAAAGAACTGGGCAGAGATGGCCACCGGGTGAAGTTTTCCGGGCGACCCGTTGCCATGCATTGCCATCATTACAATATCAATTTGCAAAAAACACTGGAAGACACTTTGGGAGAGCAGGGTGTCCTTCTTTTATATCGGGCCTCGGAAGAAGCTATTCTTGAAGATTTTAGAAGCATTCTCGGTCAATATGAATCCATTAAATCAGAAAAGTCCAAATTTGAAATGGCAGCGCTGATGTTTCAGAATTCGGGGATGGGGATCATTCGAGTGCAGGCGTTGGGACCCGATGGCGGTGTATTTGTGAGCCCGAGCAACCATCACGTAACGGGATGGCTGGCCAAACACGGAAGACGCGCAACGCCTGGCTGCCATTTTGTGAGAGGCTGGATCGCCGGTATTCTTGAGGCAATATATGATCGTCCGCTGGGGTATTACGCCGTTGAAGAACAAGCGTGTAAAATGGTGCGGGATGGTGAATGCGTGTTTGTAGTGGAGGGGCCATAACATGGCCATTGACGGGAATAAAATTATTCATGCGGTCATGGAAGGGAGTCGAATAAGAGAAAGCAAGGGCATCATTCCGCTGTTCGGGGTCTATTTGTCAATCTTCTCAACCCATTACTACAACAAACTCTCTTTTGAGTTTGAAAACATGCTCAAAGAGCGCAAATCCGAAGCCGAAACCCTGCTGGTGCGGGCTGCTCAAGAGTGCGGGTACGCAACCTTTCAAGGGGTTCGCAACTCATGGGAATGGGAAGAGATCGTCAAACCGATGCTTGATCGCGAGGAGGACCAGATTGAGGGTTTTTCGGCCGTTGCGTTTGCTTTCGGCTGGGGCGATTTAAAGGTCAGTAAATTGATACCGGGCGAGACCCTGGTGATTCGGGCGAAGGGCTCTTATGAGGCCAGTGGGTTCCTTGAAAAATATCAAAAAGCCGACTCGGGAAAATGCTATATGTTAAGAGGTGTGACGGGTGCCCTGATGGATCTGCTTTATGGCGAAGACTATCCGGACGGATGTTTCACCTTTTCCGCTGATGAACGCTTTTGTCGTGCCAAGGGAGATGCATACTGTGAGTTCATTGCTCAAAAATCACCTGATTGAGATTTCACAAATCCCTGAAGAAAATAAATCAACTGATGCTTGTTGGCAGAATCTCTCCTGTCATAAAGTGCTTTGTCCGGCTTATGGAAAACGGGCCACAGAATGCTGGCTTACTCCCAGAACCCACTGCACCAATATGGTCGAGGAGGATTTTTACCGGAAACTGGCAATTTGTCTGAGTTGTTCTTATTTCAGGTTCAAGAGAGAACAGTACCCCAAGGGTCAGGATCCTTTTGTCGCTGATCAACTGCGTCGACATAATGCCAATGCGCTGGAAAGGATATATCAGAAAGAAGAAAGCTTTGTCGAAATATTAAACCGCATTCCCGATGGTCTTTTTACAACGGACCAGGAGTGGCGGATTACTTTTTTTAATCCCGCTGCCGAAAAAATAACCGGGTTTTCGGCCTATGACGCGGTGGGTATGTACTGCAAGGATGTGTTTAAAAACGCCATCTGCGAATCAGACTGTGCACTCAAAAGAGCTGTTGCCGGGGGATGTGATATTCATAATCGGGAATATGAAATCACCAACATAGATGGTTGGAAAGTTCCGATTATCTGTTCCACCTCGGCGTTTCAGGACAGCGAAGGCCGTGTTACCGGGGGACTTGAAATTTTTAAGGATATTTCTGAAAACAAGCGTCTTCAGGAAGAAATAGCATCTCGCGAGAGGAAATATCGGCGGATTTTTGAAGGCAGCCATGACATGATTTATACCAGCACCCCGGAAGGTGATTTGATCGACATGAATCCAGCCGGAATTGAGTTACTTGGTTATGCCGATATGGCGGATTTGCGAAGTCGGATTTCCGCAGTGGGTTTGTACCGAAATCCCGCCGATCGTAAAAAATTTGTGGAGGTTATTACAGAGAAAGGGTTTGTAAAAGATTTTGAGGTTGATTTTGTGAGGAAGGACGAGTCTCCGCTCCACGTTTTGATATCCAGCCGCCGGTACGAAAATCGCGAAACCGGGGCCATCGAATACGAGGGAATCATAAAAGATATCACCCACCGCAAAATGACCGAAGAAGTTATCAAGAAACGCAATCTTGAACTCAGCATACTGAACAAGGTCGCCGTGGGATTGAACTATACCCTTGATTTAAGGCGTATTCTTGAAATGACGTTAAAAGATGTCCTGCAAGTACTGCGGCTTAAAAGCGGTGCGCTTTTCCTGATCAGCCGGCGTGAGAAGCGGATCAAACTGCAGACAAAATTCAACCTTCCGGAAGCGGATCAGAATCAAGAAACCCCGTTTTTTTTTAAAGACAAAAGTTTACAAGAGGCCCTGGTTCATGAGAAATCGCTGCTGACGCCGAAAAGGGCTTTTCCCTCCTTCCGTGTCAGTTATCATTCATCTGACGGCGGACAGGTACCATGGCTCAATTGTTTTCTCATAACATTTAAAGGCAGGGGAGTGGGTTTTTTGGGCTTTCATATGCCTGAAGACAGAAAACTGGCTCGACATGAAATCCACCTGCTGGGATCTCTGGGCAATTTTTTGGGCGGTACCATCGAAAACGCCCGGTTGATGGAGACCATTCGCCGTCACCGGGGTGATCTCAGGAACCTGACGCAAAAGCTCTTTCAAAGTCAAGAAGAGGAAAGACGTCGGATTGCAAGGGAACTGCATGATGAAGCGGGCCAGTCTCTCACGGCGGTCAAACTGGGTCTGGAGCGCCTGATGGAGAAACACGCCTCCGCCAATGAAGACCTTAGGGATGAGATTGCCGAAATCGGCAGGATGATCAATCGCACATCCTCGGAAATCCGGCGTCTTTCATTTCATCTGCATCCAACACTGTTGATTGATCTAGGCCTTGAACCAGC
>JAJDOH010000293.1 GCA_022340265.1 Deltaproteobacteria bacterium
TTGGCAGGTGCGGTTCCTGGAAAAATCAGGAAGACGCCCCATTATTTTTTTGGACGAGCCGTCTCTTTCGGGTTTTGGATCCGCCTTTTCCTCAATTCAGCGACAGCACGTGATTGAGATACTTCAAATGGTGGTGTCCTATATTCAAGAGCATTCCGATTCCCTGGTGGGGATTCATTGTTGCGGAAATACGGATTGGTCAATGATTCTGGCGGCTCGGCCAGACATCATCAATTTTGATGCCTTTGCGTTTATGGAACATTTCCTGTTGTACCCCGACGAACTGTCGGCTTTTTTGAAAGCAGGCGGCACCATTGCGTGGGGTATTGTACCCACGGCAGATTTTACGGGGGATGAATCAGCGGAAGATCTTTTAAAAAAACTCAAAGAAGGGATTTCAAAGATAGCTAAAAGCGGTGTCAGTCCTCGGCTGATCGCTGAAAGATCCATCATTACACCATCTTGCGGTATGGGTTCCATGGCTCCGGATAATGCCCGTTCAGCATTAAATTTGCTGGCCAGACTGCGGGATGCGCTTATTGATTGAAATCTTTGAACACTGAAAGGCACCTCTTTTGATAACCTGATTGACGAAAAAACTTCCGGCGAAGTTCGTTTCAGAATTATTAGAAGCGTGATTTTGGTGTTTATTCTTTGGCGAATTTTGGAACCGTTGATGGCGATCATCTTTAACTCATATAAATTCTTGACAAAAGAAAGAGCATGGGATATGTTTCAAAACTGTTAAAAAAGGAAAGTTGTAACGGTTGTTAGGGCAGGCATTTCGGGAGGTTTTTTGTTTGGGCATTTGACTGTTTTTTGGGGCGGTGGGTAGTTTTGGGTTCCGGCTTTCAGGGCGGGCTTTTTCATCAACATTTGTAGCGAGGAGGGAAGATAATGAACAAAGGTGATTTGATCAATGAGGTGGCCAAGGTTGTCAGTACCAAAAAGGAAGCGCAGGCTGCAGTGGATTGCGTTTTTTCGAGCATCACCGACGCTTTGAAGGGTAAGGATAAGGTGACGATTATTGGTTTTGGGACCTTCAAGGTGGAAGAAAGAAAAGCGAGAAAAGGTATCAACCCCCAGACCGGTAAAGCCATCAAAATCGCAGCAAAAACGGTCCCGAAATTCGTAGCCGGAAAGGCTTTGAAGGAATCAGTCTAACTTCTGATAATGGGTGTCATCCCCCCAGGGCTCTTATTGGATTTTTTTCAGTAAGGGCTCTTTTTTTTAATTGCCCGACAAGAGGATGGAGAATATGAAAATTGCTGTAAGCGGAAAAGGAGGCGTTGGAAAAACCACCTTCGCTTCCTTTTTGATAAAGGCACTGGCCAATGAAGGAAAAAAGGTGCTGGCCATTGATGCGGATCCGGACGCCAACCTGGCCCAGGCGCTGGGAGTCGAAAATAGCGACGAGATTGTTCCCATTTCCGAAATGAAGACGCTCATTGAGGAGAGAACCGAAGCGAAAGTTGGTTCCATGGGGTCCTTTTTTAAATTAAATCCAAAAGTGAGTGATCTGCCTGAAAAGCTTTCGGTTGAACTGGACGGGATAAAGGTGATGGTCATGGGAGGAGTGAAGACAGGGGGCGCCGGATGCATATGCCCGGAGAGCACCCTGCTGAAAAGACTCGTTTCCCACGTGGTGCTGGCCAGAGACGAGGCGGTTGTCATGGATATGGAAGCCGGCCTGGAGCATCTGGGGAGAGGAACCGCCATGTATGTGGATCGGCTGATTGTGGTGGTTGAACCGGGCCGCAGAAGTGTCGAAACGGCCTATCAAATTCGCCGCCTGGCTGATGATCTGGGATTAAAAAAATTGAGCTTTGTTGGAAATAAGCTGCGATCCGAAAAGGACAAGGAGTTTCTGTTGAAAGAAATGAAGGATTTTGCATTTATGGGGTTCATGCCATATCGACAGGCAATTACCGATGCGGACCGCGATGGAAGGCCCCCATTTGAAAGAGATGCGGAAACCCTCAGAGAAGTCACTGCAATGCTCAAGGAATTGAAAGACTAAAGGAGAACGAAAAATGGGAGAGAGAATTTACAATTTCAATGCAGGACCTGCTGCATTGCCGTTGCCGGTCTTGGAAGAAATTCAGAGTGAACTGCTCGATTTTAAGGGATCGGGCATGTCCATCATGGAGGTGAGTCATCGTTCCAAATGGTTTGATGATGTGATTAACGAAGCAATCGAAAGGACCAAGCGGCTGTTGGGGCTTGGGGACGACTTTGATGTTCTGTTTATTCAGGGAGGCGCCAGCCTGCAATTCTGCATGATTCCCATGAACCTGTCCTTAAAAGATCGCCCGGTGGATTATATCAATACGGGAACGTGGTCCGCCAAAGCCATCAAAGAAGCCGATATCCAGGGGAAAGATGTTCACGTCATCGCCTCATCGGAAGACCGGAATTTTGCATATATTCCAAAGGAATATCAGGTCAGCAAGGATGCGTCATACCTCCATTTTACAAGCAACAACACCATTAAGGGAACCCAGTGGGCCCAATTTCCCGGCGCCGGCGATATTCCGCTTGTTTGTGATATGAGTTCTGACATTATGAGCCGTCCCTTTGATGCGAAACCGTTCGGCCTGATTTATGCCGGTGCGCAGAAAAATATCGGTCCATCCGGCACCGCCATGGTTATTATCAGGAAGGACATGCTGGAAAGAACACCGGATAATCTTCCTTCCATGCTGAAATATACGACGTTTTCCGGAAAGAATTCCATGTACAACACGCCTTCCTGCATTGTTATTTATACGATTAACCTGGTTCTGAAATGGCTCGAGGAAACTGTGGGCGGTCTTGAAAAGATGCAGCAGATCAATGGGGAAAAAGGGTCCCTGATCTATGATTTTATCGATCAGTCCGATTTTTACAAAGGAACCGCCGACAAAGACAGCCGTTCTTTGATGAACGTGACCTTCAGGCTTCCCAGTGAGGATCTCGAAAAGAAATTTGTTGCAGAAGGCCTGAAAGAAGGCCTGGGCGGTTTAAAAGGCCATCGTTCGGTGGGTGGTTGCAGGGCTTCCATCTACAATGCCAGTGGATTGGACGCCGTCAAGGCTCTGATCGACTTCATGGGCGATTTTGAAAAGAAAGAAGGCTAACGCTCAAAAAGGTAACCGGCTTTGCGAAGAACAAGAATTTCTGAGATTTTGAAATCAGATGCCGTAGGCACACACGTTACGGTGGCCGGTTGGGTCAGGACTCGCAGGGATTCGAAGGGTGGATTTTCATTCATAGAAATAAACGATGGATCCGCCCTTCAAGGCCTTCAGATCGTTGCGGACCAGGACCTGTCCAACTACCGAAGCCATGTGCTGAAATTGCAGACCGGTTGTTCTGTTACCGTGGAAGGCACCCTGGTGCCTTCACCGGGAACGGGCCAGACGGTAGAACTGAAGGCCGATACCATCCAGGTGTTGGGCTGGGCTGATCCGGAAAGTTACCCGCTTCAAAAAAAACGGCACTCCTTTGAGTTCTTAAGAGGCGTTGCCCATCTGAGACCCAGAACCAACACGTTCGGGGCCGTGGCGAGGGTTCGAAACGCCGCGGCTTTTGCCATCCATCGGTTTTTCCAGGAAAAAGGATTTTTATATATCCATACCCCCATTCTCACAGGAAGCGACTGTGAAGGGGCGGGGGAAATGTTCCGGGTAACAACCTTGGATCCGGCATCGGTTCCCCTAAAGAACGGACGGGCGGATTACAGTCAGGATTTTTTTGGCGGGCCATCCCATTTAACTGTCAGCGGACAGCTTGAAGCGGAAATTTACGCCCTGGCCATGGGTGATGTCTACACGTTCGGTCCCACATTCCGAGCCGAAAACTCCAATACATCGCGGCATCTGGCGGAGTTCTGGATGATTGAGCCTGAGATGGCCTTTTGTGATCTGGAAGGGAATGTGGCCCTTGCCGTAGAGTTCCTGAAATATGTATTTGCCCATGTTCTTGAACACTGCGTCGAGGATATGGCGTTTTTCAACCGGTTTATCGACAAGTCGGTAATCCAAACCCTTGAGAACCTGGTGAAGCAGGAGTTTACAACCCTTACCTACACCGAAGGGGTCAAGTTGCTTGAAAAGGCCAATGTGAAGTTTGAGTTTCCCATTGCATGGGGGAGTGATATCCAGTCAGAACATGAGCGATATTTGTGCGAAAAGGTCTTTAACGGCCCTGTGGTGCTTATAGACTATCCAAAGGATATCAAAGCCTTTTATATGAAGATGAATGATGATGGCAAGACCGTTCGGGCCATGGATGTGCTGGTGCCGAGAATTGGAGAGATCATTGGCGGCAGTCAGCGGGAAGACGGTTATGATATCCTCCATTCACGCATTACCCAAATGGGTTTTGATCCAAACGACTACTGGTGGTATCTGGAACTGAGAAAGTTCGGATCAGTGCCACATTCGGGGTTTGGCCTCGGTTTTGAACGGTTGATTCAATTCATGACCGGTCTTTCCAATATCCGGGATGTGATCCCTTTTCCCAGGACGCCCGGTAATATTGCATTTTAATTCGGGAAGGTGGATTGAAGCCGCTTTTGAAGAAGTGTGTAGCGTTTCAGCGTTTTGTCGTTTCTTATCCCGATACTCAGCGCCTTTCGGGTTCCCACGACGATCACCAGCTTTCTTCCCCGCGTGACGGCTGTATAGATCAGGTTCCGTTGCAGAAGCATGTAATGCTGGATCAGGACGGGAATGATGACGGCCGGATATTCGGATCCCTGGGATTTGTGGACGGAAACGGCGTAGGCCAGGATGATTTCGTCAAGGTCCGTGATATCGTACGGCAGTTCACGGTCCTCAAAAGCGATGATCACGTCCCGGGTTTCAGCATCCAGTCGAACGATCCGCCCCATGTCGCCGTTAAAAACTTCCTTGTCGTAATTGTTTTTAATCTGCATGACCCGATCGCCGATCCTAAAAATGCGGTTTCCCCGCTCAATCCCTCGCGCGCTTCGATTCAGCCGTTCTTGCAACGCCAGATTGAGATTGCCGGCGCCAACGACACCACGGTGCATGGGGGTTAACACCTGAATGTCCTTCATGGGGTCAAATCCGAAATAGTCCGGCACCCGTTGGGCCACCAGGTCAAGAATGGTATTGAGGACTTTCTCCGGGTTTTCTTCTTCCAGAAAAAAGAAATCACTTTTTTCCTTTGGATTTTGGCGGAGGGGCATCTTGCCGCCGTTGATGCGATGGGCGTTGACAATGATGCGGCTTTCCCTGGCCTGGCGAAAGATTTTGTTTAACACCACAAAAGGGACGGCATCGCTTGTCAGGATGTCCCTCAGCACATTGCCTGCACCAACCGAAGGGAGCTGATGAATGTCACCTACCAATATAAAGGTAGCCTCAATGGGTATGGCTTTGAGGAGATGGTGCATCAGAATGGTATCAATCATGGAGGCCTCATCGACGATGAGAAGATCACAGGGAAGGGGATGCTTCTGATCTTTTTGAAAACCTCCTTTTTTCATGCTGTATTCCAGCAATCGATGAAGAGTTTTTGCCTCGAGGCCCGTGGCTTCAGACATGCGTTTGGCGGCACGCCCTGTTGGTGCCGCCAGTTGTATGCGGATTTTCAGGCGTGAAAAGATGTTCAAAACAGCGTTGATGATGGTGGTTTTGCCCGTTCCGGGACCCCCTGTGATCACGAGAACTTTATTTTGAGCGGCTTCTTTAACGGCTTTCATCTGGTTATCCGCCAGGTCGATGGCCAGCCGCTTTTGAACCCATAAAACGGCTTTTTCCGCATCGATGGCCCGGATGCTTCCGGGCGCAGTGAGGAGCCTTTTCAGCCGGGCGGCGATACCCGTTTCGGATACATGAAATTTTTTGAGGAATACCCCTTTATTGTTTTCAATAAACGTTTCGGAATCGTCGTTCAGATCCTCAAGAACAATCCTGCCTGAAATAGCGTTGGCCGAAATGGCCTCCGTAATTCGCTCCCGATCAATTGCCAGCATCTCTCGGCATTTTTGAACCAGTGGTTCGTACGGAAAATAGACGTGTCCTTCATCCGCCAGTTGATGAAGGATGTATAGAACGCCGGCTTCGGCACGGACCGGACATTGCTTATCAAACCCCAGCTTTTCAGCAATTGCATCTGCGGTCACAAAGCCGATGCCGAAAACCTCCATTGCCAGCCGGTAGGGATTTTCCTGAACCACTTTGATGGACTGGTCTCCGTATTGTTTGAAGATTTTAGTGGCATACCCTGAACTGACGCCATGGGTCTGAAGAAACAGCATGACTTCCCGAATTTCCTTTTGTTCTTCCCAGGCCGCCTTGATGAGGGCAATTCTCTTTTTTCCGATGCCGTCCACTGCCAGCAGTTTTTCCGCTTCATTCTCGATCAGTTCGAGGGTGGATTCTCCGAACCGGGCCACGATGCGTTTTGCCATGACCGGCCCGATACCCTTGATGAGGCCCGAGCCCAGGTATTTCCGAATGCCATAAACCGTCGCCGGCACTTCCGTCCTGTAATGGGTGATCTTGAACTGTTCGCCGAACTTAGGATGGGTGGACCAGTCTCCTTTGAGATCAAGGATTTCGCCCGGCGTGGGGGCCATCAGTCTGCCCACTGCGTTTATGAGGTCCTTCCGGCCATGAACTTTGAGCTTGAGAACACTGTAACCGTTCTCTTCGTTGGTGTAGGTGATTCTCTCGATCTGGCCTCTGAGATGGTGGCACATGAAAATTCTTTAAAATGGGAGGTTTCCCTTTATTTTGGAATTCACTATAGATAAATTGAAATGGAGTGTCAATGAGCCCTTTTTGCGGATCGAAATTTGTGATTTTTGAAATCGGCGTTCTTGAAATCCTAATATTTCGGGAGTGCCTTGCAAAATGCTCGTGCTTGTATGGGAAGTCAGGTGGTTGCCAAAAAAGGAGCCTTTTGATAAGAATACCCCAAATTCAATTGAAAAAATGAAGAGGCGTAAATGACTGAAAAATTGCTGAAAAGCGAAATTTATGACCGAATCCGACGTTTCCGGAATCGGCTTTCCGAACACGATTTGGACGGGGCTCTCATCGTTGAAAAAACCGATCTATATTATTTATCGGGAACCAAGCAAGACGGGCATCTGTTTGTTTCAGTGGAAAATGGTCCGCTTTTGATGGTTCGGAGGGATTTTGAAAGGGCCGTATCCGAGTCGCCCCTCGATGAAATTTTACCCATGAAAGGTTTTTCCGAGCTTCCTCCATTAATATCGGAAAGGAATCGCCACTTTCCCCGGCGTATGGGCCTGGAAATGGATATCCTGCCGACGAATCGCTTTTTTTTATATCAGAAACTTTTTCCCGATACTGAGCTCGTAGATATTTCCGGATTGATTCGAGAAACGCGAATGGTCAAATCCGAATATGAAATTGCCCGGATCAGAGAAGCGGCTCAAATGGCGGATGGCATGTACGAGAAAGTTCCGGAGTTTTTAAGAACAGCTCGAACCGAATTGGAACTTGCCATCATGGTGGAGTCTTACTATCGAAAACGCGGACATCCCGGGTTTGTTCCCACGCGGGGGTTTAACTTTGATTCAATATACGGACATATCATGAGCGGTGAGAACGCGGCCATGCCCAGTGCTTCGCCGGGACCGACGGGAGGAAAGGGGCTCGGGCCTTTCTATTCCCAGGGTGCGGGATGGGGGGGGATAAAGCGCAACACCCCCATATTGATTGATTACTGTGCGAATATCAATGGCTATGCTTCCGATTCAACGCGCATTTTCTCTCTTGGAAACCTGAAAACCCC
>JAJDOH010000308.1 GCA_022340265.1 Deltaproteobacteria bacterium
GTTGTCGCTGGTTTTGGGAATGTGAAATATTCTTCCCAGGTCTTCCGTCGATTCTTCATCGGCAATGAACCCTGTACTCAGGCAAAGACAGTCCGCATAAACCGATACTTTTCGTTTCAATATCGGATCATTAAATGTGACCTTCAGCTGCTCGTCATCGGCCTGAACCTCGGGGATGGCATCAGTTTCAAATCGGACAAAAATAACGCCTTTTTCACGGGCTGTTTTATAATAATCTTCCTGGAATCCATAGGTTCGCATATCCCGATAAAGGATGAAGACCCGGGCCGTTGGATTGAGTTCCAGCACTCTGAGAGCATTTTTTACGGCCGCTTGACAGCATATGCGCGAACAATTAGGGTTTTCCGGACATCGGGACCCAACGCACTGAATCATAACAACGTTGTCAACATTCTTGATTTTATCCGGTTGATCCTCGAGTACGGCATCCATATCAAGTTGGGTCATAACCTTTTTATGTTCCCCCAAAAGATATTCTTTGGGTTGATTCGGTAGAGCCCCGGTGGCCAAAATGGTCACGCCGTGTGTGATCTGCCGGTAAAACATCTGAGGCGCGATCTGTATTCCTGTTTTGAACATGCCCGGCATCCCTGTATGATCGACAATGAAGGCGTTGGTGATGACCTCGATCCGATCATGTTGGGTGGTTCTATCAATCAGATCCGTCAGATAGGTCTGCACATCATCCCCTTCAAGCGTCTTTCGAATCTTTTTTGCTACACCGCCCAATGCTGTGGATCGTTCTGCCAGGTATACCTTAAATCCCATATCCGCCATGCTTAAAGCCGCGTTCATTCCGGTCACTCCACCGCCCACCACAAGAACATCCTTGTTCAAGGAAAACACATTGTCCATAAGCGGGCGGGACAGGGCCGCACCGGTCACCGCCATACGGATCAATTCTTGTGCCTTATCGGATGCATCGTCAGGCCGATCAAAATGAACCCATGTATCCTGATCCCGTATGTTGGCAATTTCAACAAGGTATTTATTGAGGCCTGCCCTGCGAAGGGTGTCCTGAAATTTGGTTTCGTGAGTTCTGGGAGAACACCCGCCGATCACTACCCGGTTAAGGTTTTCTTTGGCAATAACGCTTTGAATGTGTGCCAAAGCATCCCGGCTGCAACCATGTCCGATCATTTCCGAGACCTTCACATCAGAAAGTGTGCCGGCATAATCAGCCAATTTTTTTGCGTCAATTATCCCACCGATGTTTAACCCGCAGTCACATACAAAAACACCGATTTTAAGGGGTTCCCGGCTGACATCACGCTCCGGCGGAAATTCTTCCACGGATTCCGGAGATTCAGAAATCATACGAATATCTTTTGAAGCGCAAAATGCCGCTGCACTGGCTTGAACCATGGTTTCCGGGATATCCTTTGGACTCTCGAACGTCCCACAGACATAAATGCCGGGCTTGGAAGTGGCCACCGGGCTGAAACCATTTGTTTTTGCAAAATGGTGTTCATTCAACTCGATCCCCAGTCTTTCTGCCAGTTCCTGAACGTCACTGGAAATCTTGAAACCGGTGGACAGTACCACCATATCAAAATCTTCAGTGACATTGGTATTGCTGTCATGGGGAGTATAGATGATGGACAGAGCCCCTGTTTCTGGATCATGGGAAACACTATGGGGGCGACTTCTCACCAGGCGAATACCGTAATCGTCTTTGGCCCGGTTTAAATACAATTCATAGTCTTTACCGGACGTTCTCATGTCCATATAAAAAATGGTGGTTTCGATGGTGTCCTGAAAGCGCTCCTTGGTTACGATGGCTTCTTTCAAAGCGAACATACAACAGGCACTGGAGCAATACGAAGCAGCGCCTTCGTGGAGGCTGCGTGATCCCACACATTGAATCCAGGCTATTTTTTGGGGTTGTTTTCCGTCTGAGGGACAGACGAGCTCTCCCTGGGTGGGACCGGATGCGGACAATATGCGTTCATACTCCAGACTGGTAACAACGTCAGGGTTGGTGACATGACCCAGGCTATCCAATTTATCAGGATCGAACACCTCGGCACCCGGCGCAAGGACAATGGCACCGGCTTCTACTTCCCGAACCTTTTGGGTATCTTCCGGTAAAATTGCACCCGCCTTGCAAACCTTGACCAGTGCATCAATGTCTTTGCATTTTCCTATATCAATGGAAAAGGCATGGGGGATTGCCTGAGGATACCGCATACAGGTCGGCGCCCGGTGATCGAGACCCGGGGTAAAACGAACACATTCCGGAAATTTTTTAAAACAATCACCGCATGCCGTACACTTATCCAGGTCAATATATCGTGGTTCCGTAATTAATTTTAACTTAAAATCACCTACCTCCCCTTCGACTTCGGCAACCTGTGTCATTGCCAGAAGCTCGATATGCAGTTGGCGGCCGCTTTCCGACAGATTGGGAGACAGGGTGCACAAATCGCAATTGTTGGTGGGAAACGTACGATCCAGTTGGGTCATCAGTCCGCCGATGGAATATGCCTTATCGATCAACACCACATCCCGGTCCGATTCAGCCAGATCCATGGCAGCCCGAATACCGCCGACTCCCCCCCCAATCACAAGTACCGTATGATTTTGTTTAAACGTATTTTGATCTTGCATGTGTACCCTTATCTTATGTCTGTTGTCTGTTTGAGATCATTTCTTGCTTTTGAATCCGTTATTGATCGAACCCATAAAATGACGAAAACAACCGTCAAATTCCTGCATAGTCCAGAATCTTCGGAAGCCGGTATTCCCAGCCGAGGGTAATGATATGCACGCCCTGGGCAACTTCTTTCAGGCCTGCAACGGTTTCTCCGGCAATCCGCAGACACTCCGTTTCCGTATCCGACGCTTTCCGAATGCGTTTGATCATATCCTCTGAAATATGGGCGCCCGGTTCGTAAGTTGAGATATATCTGGCGATTCCCACGGATTTTATGAGAAAAACCGTGGGAATAATCGGCACCCCTAATTTTACAAACGCATCCATAGCCGCAGAAAAGCGATTTAAATCATAGACAGGAGGCGTAATTATAAATTGAGCGCCGGCCTCGATCTTTTTTCTTGCAAGTGACAATTCTTTTTCAAATGCCGCAGCGTCAGCAGACGGAGCCATGGTACATCCCACGGTAAAAGAGGGGCTCCCATTCAAATCGAAACCCGCCATGTCCACGCCTTTCTGTAAGGATTGAATGGCACCCAAAAGCGCCAGTTCATCCAGGTCATCTACCGGTTTTGCGTCTAGATGATCACCCTTGGCCATTACTTCACTGTGGACAACGACGAGATTCTGAATACCCAGTACATGGGCTGCCAGGATATCTCCCTGAAGCGCCATTCGGTTACGGTCCCGGCAATAGACATGAATGATGGATTCAACGCCCTGCTGATGCATGAGAACACCACCGGCCAGTGCACTCATTCGCATGATGCCATTGTCCATATCAGGAACAATGACGGCATCGACACGCCCTTTGATATGCCGCGCGTTGGTAACAAGCTCAGATATATCTACTCCCTTGG
>JAJDOH010000028.1 GCA_022340265.1 Deltaproteobacteria bacterium
AAGACATTAATATCCGACCCGGAGCTACGGCGACTTATGGGCAAAGCCGGGCACGCGCGAGTCAAAGGAACCTTAGATGTGGAGTGTATCGCGGCTTCCTATGAGCGCCTGTTCAAGGGGATCGTTGAGGATACAAGGACGAGTGCTTGACAAAAGGTTACGTGGGATGTCTTTCCGACGGAAATGCATGCCCGCTGCTAACTTCCTTCTGCATTAGGGGAATTTGGACGTTGCCGCATCACAGTATGCCCGATAAAAAGGGTCGCCGCTTTGCCAATTCTTTGGAATTTTTAAACAGCCAGTTCCTTGAATTGATTTCACTTTGTGCCAATGCCCTGTCAGGTGAGACCAGTAACTTCATCGAGGAGTGCATGCATCTATCGCTTCCTGAATACCGGGTTCTGAATTACGTACACAGACAGGATGCCGCCCAATGATCGGAGCCCAGGAAGAGATCACGCCGGAGGCACGAGCGACTGCGCGCAATATGTCGGCCGCGGTTCTTCTAAAAATCGCACAGTATCCGTTTCTCGTATTATCGGTGCTTTTGGTACCGCGGTCGTTGGGGCCGCAGGCTTACGGAGAATACGCCCTAGTACTGTCGATTATCGTGATGGCCGCATCGGCGACTGAGCTTGGCTTAGGGGAAATCTGCGGCCGTTTTGTTCAGACCTTCGAAATTAACGGAGACCAAAGGTCACTGAAACGGTTCGCCAGCGGACTTCTCGCAACGAAGCTCGCGCTGGATGCTCTCCTCTTTGGGCCGTTGTTATTTTTAATTTGGTCGATTTACGGAGACCGTTTCCCGCTATTTTATTACGGATTGATTGTTGCGATTCTGATTGTTACAGACTTGGGAGTCGTTCCTTATGGCCTCATGTTCGGAATGAACCGACTCAATCTGTACGCCCTGCGCCATCCGCTGCGACGGGTGTTGACCCTCGTTTTAGTCCTTAACCTTTATCATTACTTTGGGATTTACGGAGCATTGGCTTCGGCCTTCTTCGTTGAAGCGATTCTCACGGCACTGAACTTAGCCTGGGGGTGGCGCTTCCTGAGTCTTAAGGACTTGAGGTTGGATTTCAAGTTTCTGAAACCCTACCTGCAGTTCGGTTTTGTTTTCTATGTTTCGAACGGCGTTATGATAATTTGGCAGAAGGTCGGCAACCCGATCGTTGCTCATTTCACCATGGATTCAAGCGAGGTGGCCCTGTTTGATATCCCGAATCAGATATTCTTGATTACAACGTCATTTTTTCTCGTCACGATCGGTTATCTTGTTCCGATTTTCGTGCGCCTTCTTGCGACCGGAAAGGAGGAAAAACTCGTCGCCTGGTCAAACCTCCTCTTAAAGTATATCTTTGCACTGTCGACTATTATGGTTGGCGGGTTCTTGATCGCCGGGCATGAGTTTATTCCGGTCCTGATCGGACGCCAATACTCCGCCATCTATCCGAACGCCTTGGTTCTGCTGATGGGAACTTTTCCAATGATTGTGGTCCAACTTGGACACGTTTTCTGCATCATTTACAAAAAGGCCCGGAATTACCTTTTCGCTCTTGCCTGTGCGCTGCTCACATTCGTAACTGCTGCCTCTGTCCTTGTCCCGCACCTGGCATCAATGGGGGCATCACTGGCGATGTTGCTCTCAACCGGAGTCGCAGCCGTCGCTCTGGGCGTGATATTTTGGCGTCAAGTAAAACCTTGCCTGCAGGAAGGATTACAGGTCACCCTTATTGGGGTCGTGTTCATACCATTCTGGTTTCTCCGACGCAATCTGATAATCGATTTGCTGTTGGCCATTGCCGCCGGGATTCTTTACCTGCTCATTCTGTTGATTACACGCAAGTTGCGAATTGAGGAGATGTCCCAAGTGATTAAAGCGATCCGCCTCCGGCCGAATGAACAGGTTTAAGCAATAAACACAGATTGGATTAACTTACAGCCATTAAGATGAGAATAGTCCTATGAACAAGTCGACAGGAATCAAAAAAAAATACTTCCGCTATATTCTACTCGCGGGTGCGATCTTGATTCTTTTCGCTTTATACGCTGTTCTTCGTTTCGGGTCGGATCCGGAAGAGATAAAGAGATCTCCGCCGCCCTATCCGCCCAGCCCCGTGATTGCGACAATCGATTTTGACCTTTCCAGCCTTAGGCGGGAAGCTCCCGGTAGCGACATATGGACGACGACATGGGCCGATGACGGAAATCTCTACACTTCCTGGGGAGATGGCGGTGGATTCGGCGGCACCAACCGTATAGGGAGGGTTTCGATGGGTGTTGCAAGGATCGAAGGCGACGCAGAGCACTGGAAAGGGTCTAACATCTGGGGCGGATCGAATCCGGAATCCGATGAAAAGCCGTTTCCAGGGAAAGCGGTGGGCATGCTTTCAGTGGATGGCGACCTCTACATGTCGGTCAGCAAGCAGGACGTCTGGACCGTGGGAAAGATGGCGAAATCGACCGATAAAGGGCGAAGGTGGATTTCAAGTGGATGGGATTTTGAACTTCAGACGAACTTCATTGATTTCGGCAAAGATTATGAATGGGCGCGCGATCATTTTGTTTATTCGTATGATAACCTCGATAGTCAGAATCTTTTTCTTATGCGGGTACCCAAAGACAAAATCATGACCCGCGAAGCGTATGAATTTACTGCAGGTCTGGATGCCAACGGCGAACCGATCTGGACTGGCGATCCAAAGAAAAGAAAATCCGTTTTCACTGATCAAAATGGGGTAGGCTGGGGTGTACGGGTTGTTTACAATAAAGCCATCGGACGCTATCTTTTGAGTGTTTTTCACGGAAGTGAAAACGGGGATGGTTCATGGGGCATCTTTGACGCACCAGAACCTTGGGGACCCTGGACGACGGCGGCATACTACACGAATTGGATCGACAAAAAGCCGAAGTTTTGCTTCCAATTTCCATCCAAGTGGATTAGCCCGGATGGAAAGACCCTGTGGATGATCTTTTCAGGGGTGGACATTTATGATTCCTTCAATGTTTTAAAGGCGACTCTGAAATTGAAAACAGCAGCAGAGAGTAGTGATTTAAAAAAGTAGACGCAGGTGGAACCATGGAAGATTTTTAATGAACCCCAATAATTTCTGATGAATTGATGTCAATGAAATAGCGAGTCAACATATAAATCAGAAAAAATTAATCCCATTAAGGCAGTCGATTTC
>JAJDOH010000099.1 GCA_022340265.1 Deltaproteobacteria bacterium
AGATCGTTTTTCAGTTATGGCGGATAGCATCCAGCAATATTCGGTAGATGGCGTTATTTTCGCCATCAACAGAAACTGTGAAACCGAAAAATTTGATTACCCCATATTGGATCGGAAAATCAGGGAGCAATTTAAGATCCCCACAATGCTCCTCGAAACCGATTATCTCTGCGCCATGGGACCCCTTCAAACACGGGTAGAGGCATTTGTTGAAATGATTGGGGGCAAATAGCTGATGGAAACCAAAAAACGCGAACGGCCGTCCTTTAATAAGGCCATCGGCGGCGCCATGAAACAGCATTACAGCGATACGCGAACTCGAAAGCCCCTTGCCTATACGCTCATGAGTTCGAATCCCCTCATTGAAGTGGCCTGTGCAGCCGGGATTCAAACGGCTTTTCCGGAAAACTATGCCTGTGTTTGCGCCGCAAGACATGCTTCTCCAAAATACTGCGCAAAGGCGGAAGCCCATCATTATACGCAGGATATCTGTTCTTACTGCCGAAGCAACCTGGGTTACACCCATTCCCATAACGACGATCCGCCCAATGGCGGCATCGGGGACCCGGATCTGTTTCTCATGACCAGCAGTGCCTGTTCCCACTACTTCAAATGGTGGGATACCTTAAAGGAAATTCACCAAAAACCGCTGGTCTTTGTGAACACCCCGCGGGTCATGGACCCTTTAAACATGCCCGACTTCTATGTGGATTTTGCCCAAGAAGAAATCAAAGCCGCAATTTCACAAATCGAGTCCATCCTGAATATCACCCTCAGCCCCGAAAAACTGGCACAAGCCGTGCGTCATAGCGACAAGACGGTTGACTACTGGCAGAAAGTGCTGGCGCTTCAAAAATCCGTTCCCGCCCCTTTGGGATTATCCGATTTGAGCAATGCCCTCTTTGTCTTGATCGTCATGGCCGGCACCCGGGAAGGCGCTACGCTCATGGAGAAGATTTACCATGAAACATCCCAGAGAGCGGCAGAGGGAAAAGGGATTCTCCGCAGGGATGAGGAAAAGCACCGTCTTTTGTGGCTCAATATCCCTTTCTGGTATAACCTGAAAATCCTGGGATACTTTGAAGACCGGGGATGTGCCTTTCCCATTAGCGATTACTGCCAGTACATCTGGGGCGTCACGCGAATGGACAGCCAACATCCCCTTGAAGGGCTTGCCCGTAAAGCCCTTGGAGGTGAGCTCAACACCAGTCTGGATGATCACATTCAGAAATTGATTACGGATATTGAGGCTTATCACATCGATGGCGTCATTGCTCACTCCAACAGAAGCTGCCGAGTCTTGTCCGTGGGTGTGCTTGATGCGGCCAGCATCATTCGGGAAAAATTGAACATCCCGGTGCTGATACTCGACGGTGACCATGCCGATGAGCGGGTTTACTCCGAAGCCGAAACCATGACGCGGATCGATACTTTTCTGGAAATGCTTGAATAATTCGCTGATACAGCCGTCGTCAATGTATTCAAAAAAGGATGAAACGCCCATGATCGAGAAATGGCCCCCTTCATATGATGCAACGTATATTCCGAAGAACGATGACCCGTTCTGGAACCGGAAACTGGAAACCATGGACCCCCTTGAACGGGAAGAAACGATCATTGTCCCGAAACTGCAAGCCCAGCTGCGGTATGCCTACCGGAATTCACCTTTTTACCGAAATAAATGGGATGCGGCGGGTATTCGTCCCGAGGATATTCAATCGCTTTCCGATTTTGAGAAAATTCCCTTTGTCACTAAGAACGAAATTCGTGAGGATCAGTTGAAACACCCTCCTTTCGGCAGCAACCTGTGTATTTCAAAGGATGAAATCGCTTCGGTTCACGGCACATCCGGTACGACGGGAAAACCGACGGCATTCGGCATCAGTCAGGGGGATATGGAACGGATTGCCGAGGCCCATGCGAGAATCATGTGGGGTTTCGGCATGCGTCCTGATGATACCGTATTCATCGGAAGCTTTTTCAGCCTTTACATGGGCAGCTGGGGGGCGCTTCTGGGCGTTCGCAGGCTGGGTGCGGCGGCATTCCCGTTTGGCGCCGGGGTGCCGGGTCAAACCGAAAGGGCCATCCAATGGATTCAGGAAATCAAACCCACCGTCTTTTATGGCACCCCTTCCTACAGCCTTTATCTGGCCGAAAAGGCCCGAGGCATGGGTGTGGATCCAGGTAAAGACTTCAACTTCCGTATCCTTTTTTTCTCCGGAGAGCCCGGGGCCGGCGTACCTGCTACCAAGAAACGCATTGAAGAAACATACGACGGTATCTGCATCGATTCCGGTTCCACCGCGGAAATGACCCCTTGGATGACCGATGGCGAATGTGAACACCGAAAAGGGATGCACCTCTGGCAGGATATTGTCTATGGTGAACTGGTAAGCGCCGAAACCGGAAGACGCGTGCCGTACGAGACCGAGGGTGTCACCGTTTACACCCACCTGGAGCGGACCAGCCAACCCATGATCCGCTTCTGGGCGGGCGATATTTCCATGTGGACCCTTGAATCCTGCCCCTGTGGACGAACCTATCCCCGCCTGCCGCGGGGTGTTTACGGACGTGCCGACGACATGTTCGTGGTAAGAGGAGAAAACGTATACCCCAGCGCCATTGAAAACGCCATTCGAAGCATCGACGGTTTCGGAGATGAATTCCGCATTGTGATCACCCGGGAAAAAACCATGGATGAACTGATCGTTCAGGCGGAGCCGATTCCCGGAACCGATAATGCATCCACTTTGAAGCTGGAAAAAAAGCTCGAAACTGCCCTCAAGACCAAAGGGCTGCGAACACTGGTGCAAATGCAGCGGCCGGGCACCCTTGAAAGAACGGAATTCAAAGCCAGAAGAATCATAGACCAGAGGGATCTTTACGATGAGATGACGAAGGGATGAACACTCTCCAAAAAGAACTTCTGAACTGGTATCAGAAGCATCATCGTCCCCTCCCCTGGCGAAAAACCTCGGACCCTTACCGTATCTGGGTGAGCGAAGTGATGTTGCAGCAGACACAGGTCAAAACGGTCATCCCTTACTACCAACGGTTCATCTCTGCGTTTCCCGGGCCGGAAAAGCTGGCTGAAGCAGAGATGCAGGCGGTGCTGAAACGCTGGGAAGGCCTAGGATATTACGCCCGTGCCCGAAACCTGCATCGGGCTGCCCAGGAGATCACACATCGCTATGACGGCGCCTTACCTCAGGATCACGAAACCTTGAAAACACTTCCAGGCATCGGGGACTACATTGCCGCGGCAGTCTCCAGCATTGCCTTCGGACAACCCCATGCTGCGGTGGACGGCAATGTCAAACGGGTGCTGGCGCGATTTAACATGATCGACTTGCCCGTCAACGACCCCAAGGCCGCCAAGCATTTTAAACCCTTCGCCGACGACCTCTTGGACGAAAAGCGCCCCGGCGTCTTCAATCAAGCCATGATGGAGCTGGGTGCATTGGTCTGCACACCCGCCAATCCCAAATGCACGGAATGTCCATTGGCTCGAACATGCCGCGCTTTTAAAGCAAACGCCGTCAACGCATACCCCAGGAAAATCAAAAAGGGCCGGATACCGGAACATCACGTTGCGGTGGGCATCATCTGGAAAAATTCCAGGGCTCTCATTACTCAGCGAAAACAGGAGGGTCTTCTGGGGGGGCTGTGGGAATTTCCCGGCGGAAAAGTCATGGATGGCGAAACCCCGTCCGAAGCTTCCATCCGTGAAATAAAAGAGGAAGTCAATCTGGTAGTCGAAGCCAAAGAAAGGATTGCCCGCGTTCGCCACGCCTACACCCATTTCAAAATTGTGCTGGATGTTTTTCAATGCCATTACCAAAGTGGCCGGGTCAAGTTAAAAGGGCCGGTGGATTTTAGGTGGGTTCGGCTTCATGAACTTGAAAAATTTCCGTTTCCGGGCGCCAATCGAAAATTTATTCCGTTGATCAAAGCCCCCACGGAAGAAGCGTGAGACTACCATGCCGCAATCCTTCCAACAGTTACAGATGCCATCACAACAGGACCAACTGCCCGGAACACGTCGACGACGAAACCTGCGGGAGGCTCGCAGAGAAGTTTTTCTGGCAACTGGAACCGGCCATTCATGAGGTGTGAACCAGATGAACTTTAAACAGGAAAAGAAGGGCACCGTGATCATCATAACCCTGCCGGGTGAGACGTTTGAATCTGCCATGGTGGAAAGCTTTAATCGCAGTATTGCGCCTGTCATAGAGGAAAACACCTTTGTGGTATTCGATTTGTCCAATATCCGTTTTTTGGACAGCATGGGCTGTGGAGCGCTTCTTGCCTGCCACAAAAGATTAAATGAAAAAGGTGGTAAAATGGGTCTTTGCTGCGCTCAAAAACAAGTGAAAGCCATTTTCCAATTAATGGGATTTTCACAACTCTTTGATGTATTTGACAGCCGGAAGGAAGCGGTGATAGATTACAGTTAAATGCTAAGTAAACGCCCCTATTTTCCTGTTTCGTCCCACATAAATACCGTCCTGCCCTCTTCCAGATAATCGGCCACGGCCAACACCGTGTTCACATAGATGGTGCTGTGGTTGTAATTGTAGATGGCCCTGCGCTGTTTTCTCCGGCTCCGCATGCTTCCCCGCCAGCCATTTGACATGAGATAATTACCCATACTGAAAAGGGCATCGTCCAGGACAAAGAGATCCACCACTCCGTCGCCATTTCCATCCGCACCATGGCGAAGAGCCTGAGAAGGCATGAACTGGGCAATACCGATGGCGCCGTATAAGGATCCGGGAATAGTGAGAGGGTCCCGCCCTGACTGAAGTGCATACGTGAGCAGCGCCTTGCACTCACCATAGGCCCATCGGGCCTTTTGTGCGGTTCTCCGTTTGATCCACCGCCTTTTTGTTTTGGTAAGGTGTTCATCCTTAAATGCGTCCGCCACACAATTGAAATGATCACAAAGGGCCATACTGGCCAGGGTCTGAAATGCGCTCTCCTCGCCGAGATAAGTCCCCAGCCGGGTTTCAACGGTGAGAATACCCACGGCGATTTCTGAAGGCACACCATAATGCCGCTCCAAACGCAGCAAAATCTTTTGATTTGCAGCCAGAAACGCCTTTGCCTCCATCAGACGCTCTTCGGTCATGATGCTCTGATAAACCAGCGGTCCTGGTTTGGTGGGTGGAATTTTGACATTTGTCGGGGCGCGATTTCGTTCCTTTAGCGCCATCACCAGCAATTGCTCGGAGAATCTGCCATCAACGGTCAGTCCATGGGCGGCCTGGAACCAGCGAATCGCTTTTCTTGTTTTGGCCCCTGTCTTTCCATCGGCCCTGCCGGGTTTGTATCCCAGAATGGCCAAGCGCCGCTGAAGCTCCCGGACAGACGAATCCCCAAATTTGTTTTTGTAAAGGGTCTTCATCTTTACGGCCATGACGGAGGGATTAAACTGCATTTGGGGTCGATTAAAGAGGGTTACCAGCCATTCTTTTGAAAAACCGTCCGCCGCCAGCCGATCAACCAGCGGATCCCACTCTTGAGCGACCGCCACAGCCGGCAAAAACAACATCAAAAAAAGACAAAAAAAGTGACCGAATACAGATCCCGTGAACCCGTAAAGCTGCTTCTGTTGCGCCTTATGGAAATGTAAACGGCCAACCATTACGAATTCCGATTCTCCTTCAGCAATCACGAACAGAACCGCCCTTCACAAATTCCGCCAAACCCGTTGCTGCCACCTTGCTGCCCACTTTGCTGTTCATTTCTTCGAATGTAGCGCAACAAATGGGAGACTTCAATCATAAATCATTGTTCATCAGCCTGACGGGTCAGGGCCAATGGGCAGGTTTTCATCGAATCATCCATTCAATGCATTAACCATTTCTTTATGGATCAGGGGCGTACAGGCAATAACGCTCTTCCGGTAAGGCGTGAACATTTCGTCTTCGCAGGTGGTCAGCCGCCCTCCCGCCTCCAATACGATCACGGCGCCGGCCGCAGTATCCCAAGGTTTGAGACCTTCTTCCCAGAGTCCATCCAGGCGGCCTGCCGCCACGTAACACATGTCAATGGCGGCGGATCCTGCCCTTCGAACGCCCCGCGATGCAATTGTCATCCTTTTGTGCCATTCAAAAATCCGATGGCTTTTCTGCTCAATATCGTAGGGAAACCCGGTAGCCAATAAGGATTCCTTCAAATGCCCGGCATGGGAAACATGAATGGGTTGATGGTTCAAGAAAGCGCCTTCCCCTTTCCGCGCTTCAAAGAATTCTTCCATGAAAGGATTGTACACCACCCCCAAAACCATTTCCTTCTCAATTTCCAAAGCGATGGAAACGGCAAAAAAAGGAAACCCATGGGCAAAATTGGTGGTCCCGTCCAGGGGATCGATGATCCAGGTCCTGGCGGATGAACCCGCCAGGGCCCCCGCTTCCTCAGACAGGATATTGTCCTTGGGGCAATCGATGCGGAGCATTTCCAGAATAAGCTTCTCAGCCGCCAGATCCGCCTCGGTGACCAGATCAGTTTCCCCCTTTTTACCGATGTGTTGAACATTTCCGAATTTTTGTTTCAGCAGATCACCGGCGGATCTCGCCGCCCGGGTCGCTGTTTCGCGTTCCTTTTCAAACATGTTCATCCCCCGTATCGCACATGGGCCCCCAACTGACCGCAAGCCGCCATCAACTCCCTGCCGCGCGGAACCCGATTTTGCACATTGACGCCCAGTTCAATAAGCTTCTGCCGAAACAAGTTTATGTCCCCCTGGCCCGGCGGTTTAAAAAAGGAATCTTTGATGGAATTGTAAGGGATCAAGTTGACCCTGGCCCGCAGGGGTTTTAACCACTCCGCCAGTTGTCGTGCATGTTCGTTCTTGTCATTCACATGGGAAATAAGCACATAGGCCACATTCAGCACTTTTCCTTTTTTCAGCGGATAAGCCATCAAGGTCTTTTGCAGAAGAGCCAGCGAACCCCTGTCATGGAGCGGCATCAACCGGCGGCGCAGTTCATCATTGGGCGCGTTCACGGAAACCGTAAGGTTCAGATTGGGCATATTTAAAGCCGCCAGTTTTTCAATACCGTCGATTCGACCCGCTGTGGATAGCGTGATCCGTCGCTGGGCAATATCCAGTCCACGTTGGTCGCTGAGAACCCGGACGGCCTGAATAACATTTTGGAGGTTGTCAAATGGTTCACCCATGCCCATAAACACCACATTGCGGATCGGCCGGCCGAACTTTTGCATGGCTTGATAAACCTGGCCCACCACCTCTTCCACGCTGAGGCTGCGCGCCAATCCCAGTTTCCCGGTTTCGCAAAACCGGCACCCCATCCCGCAACCAGCCTGGCTGGAAATACAGACGGTCCGGTGGGTTCTTAAAGGCAGAATCACGGATTCAACTCGGTGGCCATCCACCAACTCCGTGACGAACTTAACCAATCCCTCCTCATGGATTTCATCTCTTACCCGGCCAGGACCGAAGCACCAATCCTTTCTGAGCCGGTCCCGCAAGCCCTGCGAATTCCGAATCGCTTCCGTTCGCCAGGCATCGGGCTTGAGATTTTTATAGAACTCACGATATAGCACCTTTGCCAGGAATGGGCCCTTCCCATACCGCTCAGAAACAGCCGCCAACAAATTTTCATAGGTCAATTCCAGCAATCGCAACATAAATTTCAGGTTCCACAGAAAGTGCGATAATCCTTATCGCCGTCACCGGGCGGGTCTTGATATTCGGATGTTTGCGCCAGTTCTTTGTAAGGAGATCGAAGGACCTGAAGAAATCTCTCAGCCGACGTGGCGTTACCGGTTTCCAAGCAGGCCTGGATCACTTCTTCAACATGATGGTTCCTCGGAATGACGACGGGATTGTGTTCCCGCATCAGTTTTTGGACTTTTTGAGAAACATCTGTTTGCATGCGTAATCGTTTTTGCCAAAGGTCAAAACAATCCCCAAGTTCATCTTTCATTCGAGAGGCTGCCGGTTCAGAGGTCAATGATCGGGTCAGGAGATCGAATGTGACCGTGTAGTCCAGACGTCCATCTTTGAGTTGTTTCAAGAAAGTGTCGATTAGTTTCCGATCCTCCTCCCTGAAAGATGTGAAACCCAGTTTCTTTCCCATCATATTCATATATTCTTTCTCAAACAGTGCGGGGAATGCCTCCTCAATAACAGGTCTGACCGCTTCCACTGCCTTATGGGTGTCGGCATTGATAAGCGGCAAAAGGCATTCAGCAAACCGTGCCATATTCCATTGTAAAATTTCAGGTTGATTGCCGAAGGCATATCGACCCATGGTGTCAATGGAGCTGTAAACTGTCTTCGGATCGTAAATTCCCATCATGGCACAAGGGCCATAATCAATGGTTTCCCCGGTAATGGTTGTGTTATCCGTATTCATAACGCCGTGAATAAAACCGACCCGCATCCATTCAACGACCAGGTGAATCTGCCTTTCCATTACCTTTTTCATAAACTGTATATAGGGTGTATCGCCTTCCTCCTGCAGTTCAGGATAGTGACGCGCCATGCTGTAGCGGCAGAGGGTCTCGAGCGCTTGCTGATCACCTTGAGCAGCGAAATACTGAAAGGTCCCGATCCGTAAATGGCTTGAAGCAACCCGTGTCACCACACCCCCCGGCAACGCCGTCTCACGAAAAACAGTTTCTCCGGTGGTGACAACCGCCAGACAGCGTGTTGTGGGGACTCCCAAGAACTTCATGGCTTCACTCATAATAAACTCTCGAACAGCCGGACCCAGAGGGCAGCGGCCATCACCTCCTCTCGAAAATGAGGTACGCCCGGAACCTTTGAGCTGAATGTCCCACCGTCGCCCGGATTGGTCCAATACCTCTCCAAGAAGATGGGCTCTTCCGTCTCCAAGCCGGGGGACAAAAGTCCCGAACTGGTGCCCTGCATACACAATGGCGATGGGTTCCGATCCGGGCAAAATGTGATTGCCTGAAAAAACCTGTGCCAGGGCAGACAAATCTTGTACCAATTCATCCGGGGCCATCAGCTGTTCAGCCAGGCGGGCATTCCACAAAAGAAGCCGGGGGTCACGAACAGGTGTCGGCCGTATTCTCTGGTAAAAAACCTCGTCTAAGTGTGCATAAGAATTTGAAAATTTCATTTGTTCACACGGGCACCCGCCCTGCCTAATTTGTTTGGCGATCCAAAAGCGACCACACCGATCCCAATACTGTGATGCCATCGCCGTTGGGCATCACGTATGCCATGTAACCATCGGGCCGAACAAGCGCTACGCCCTACCTGCTCAGCACAGATGTTAAAGACTTACAACGGTACTTCCTGCTTTCTCGAGCTTTCGAACCCACATATCCCTGAGAATAAGCAGCTCTTCCAAAGCATCTGCCTGAGAATCTTCATCCGGCTCAAGTTCGTCGAGAACCTCAAACTCAAAAGATGATTCTTAGAAATTAAAAACTTTGGCTTCCACAGCCAAATCTATCAAATGTGGACCACCATCCAAAACCATGTTTGAAAAAAAATTTGCCTCGTCAACCTGACGCGCATTGGCACAAGGAATTCAGACCCCGATCGGTACTTGGTTTTCAACCAGGTAAGGCAGATAATCATTCGGACAATCGCCGGTTGCTGTCTTTAAATTAAAATTCCTCTCAGAATTAGCCCATTTAACACCATTATCAACAAAGAACAAATCCGTTTTATGCCCTTTTGAATGGGCAATTTTGGCGAGTTGAAAACACCTGGTCGCCTTCTCGTTGTCATCCTGACTTAACACAAACAAAAAATTGGCCATGATTTACCCTCCCTTTATTTTTTGATTCAAGCAAAAATTTCAGATTTTCATCTTCTGCGTTCATATGTTCTTTCACACTTGTCAAGCCATCATTGATAGACGTTTGAAAGAATTTGTTAAGCCGATATGTGTCTACCACGATCACAAGGATAGTAATGCCAGAGAATTCTTGCAGCGACTGCCCGCCAGGGTTTCCAATAAGCTGCGATTACATTCGCTTCTTCCGAGCTGGGCTTTGCCGCCAATCCTCTCAACTCTTGAATTGCTTTCTGCAAGGCAAGATCACCGGAAGGCCAGACGTCGGCCCTGCGCAGCTGCGCCGGCAGTCCGTCCTAAAGCCCTTCTGAAATATGGAACATGTAGAGACCTGTCATATGAATTTTGGAGGAAGTCCATCTGATCCTGTAAAAACAATTGCGTCCTCAATGGTCTGCAGTCCTTTGGTTACCATCATCTTTGATGTCCCATGAGCCAGCCATTTTCCATTTGCGTCACTGGCCGTTGCTTCCGCCAGACACATGGATCTCCCTATTTTTATACTTCGTCCTTTTGTTAGGATCACACCATCGCGAATGGGTGCCAGATAATCAATTTTGAGATCAATGGATATCAATCCGACCTTTTCTTCGAGTTCACAGTATACGGACCAGTAGGCGGCGGTATCGATGACAGAGGCATAAACACCGCCATGAATCCCCCCA
>JAJDOH010000189.1 GCA_022340265.1 Deltaproteobacteria bacterium
CGATCGTGCAACTGAGGTATTCTCTGTTTTTGTAAACGGGGCAATCGCACCTCCAATGTCTCTAAGAACAAACGTCAGATTGTCATATCAATATATATTTATATGCTAATGTCAAGAAAAAAGTAATCCCTGTAAAAGGGCTCCACTTTCTTCCCTTACATTTCAGTATGCGACATAATCATTGTAAAAAAAGGTTTCGCTATGGCCGACAGATATGAAGGACTAATTTAGGCGTCTTTTTCGGTTACACCGGCTTCCTCAAAAGTGAGCATATCGCGGGAAATTCTGGCTGCACCCTCAATAATGCCCATGGCCAGCGCGCCTCCGGTTCCTTCCCCCAGTCGCATACCGAGATCGAGAATGGGATTCAACTGAAGATGGTCCAGCATGCGTTTATGGCCCGGCTCTTCCGAGCAATGGCCGGCAAAAAGATAATCGGTGACGGCAGGACAGAGGGCATGGGCTATGAGAGCACCGGCGGTTGAAATAAATCCGTCGATGACCAAGGGCCGGTGATAGCTGGCTGCTGCCAGGATGCATCCGGCAATCCCGCCTATTTCAAATCCGCCCACTTTGGAAAGAACATCCAGGCCATCATGGGGGTCGGGTTGATTTACTTCAATGGCGCGGCGAATGGCTTTCTGTTTCCTCATTAACCCTTCATCGTCAACGCCGGTTCCACGGCCCACCATTTGCTCGATGCTGTGATTTGTCAAAACGGTGCCGATGGCGGCGGAAGGCGTTGTGTTGCCAATCCCCATGTCCCCCGTGCCCAGTATTTCCACCCCTTTTTTAAAAAGATCAGCAGCCAGCTCAAATCCGGTAAGGACCGCTGCTTCCGCATTTTTCCGGGACATGGCCGGCCCTTTTGCCATGTTTTGGGTTCCCTGTCCCATTTTGTGAACCAAGAGCCTTTCCGGGTTGGCCACGGAATCGGGGGCCACATGGGCGATAATCCCCATATCCACCACCCAGACCTCGGCATTGACCTGATCGGCCAGAATGTTGATGCCGGCGCCGCCATTCAGAAAAGCGCGGACCATTTCGCCCGTAATCACCTGTGGATAGGCACTGATCCCTTCTTCCACCACCCCATGATCTCCGGCCATTACGAGAAAGGCTTTTCGATGGACCGTGGGTTTAAGCGTTTTGTTGATGGCACAAAGGCGTTCCCCAATATCGTGAATTCTGCCAAGGGCGCGGGTGGGCATGACCAGTTGCGATGTTCGTTGTTTCGCCTTTTCCAGCCATTCTTTTTCGATGGGCTCAATTTTTTCAATGATTTGATCTAATTCCATTTCTTCGTTCATCTTTTATGTTCCTTTCTTTTTGAATGGGGTGGCGTCAGCATTCAAACAGGGCTTTTCCTGACTGGCGAAAGTCTGAAATTCCTCGTTAATAAATTTTTTGGGTACCAGGGTTACCCGCTGAAAGTTGCCCAGCGGGCTTTTGTCTACCAGGAGCGGACATCCATAAGTTTTTTCCAGGGTTTCAAAGGTTAGCACTTCAACCGGCAACCCCATTTTAATGATCCTTCCCTCTTTGAGCAGCATGAGACGATTGCCATACATGGCTGCAAGATTGATATCGTGGGATACCATGACAATGGTGAGGCCTTTTTCTTCTCGTAATTTTTCCATGAGATCCATGACCCGTACCTGATGGGCCAGGTCCAGAGACGCGGTGGGTTCATCGAGCAGGATGATTTCAGGCTCCTGACAGATGGCTCTGGCGATAAAAACCCTCTGGCGTTCCCCGCCGCTCAGCTGATCCATTTTTCGTTCAGCCAGGGTTTTCACCCCCGTAAAGGTCATGGCTTCTTCAGCCACCCGGACGTCGTGATCCCTTTCCAGCCCCAGCAGCCCCATGCGGGGGGCCCGGGCCATGAGGATCAGTTCTCTGACAGTAAAAGGAAGATCCTCCGGCGCGCTTTGCGGAACCAGTGCCATGATCCTTGCCAGGGAACGCCTGGAGTAACGGGCCATGGGCAGACCCTCGATTTCCAGGGTGCCCTTTTGAAACGGCAGAACTCGGGAAAGAATCTTCAGCAGCGTGGTTTTTCCGGAACCGTTGGGACCGATAACGATAAAGAATTCTCCTTTATGTACGGAGAAGGAGACATCCTGAAGAACCGGATATGCATCGTATGCGGCATTAAGGGATATGGCATTGATGGATGGTTTCATGATCCCGATTTCTTCAGCAATATAATGAAAAGCGGAGCGCCGATCATAGCGGTGATGACGCCCGCCGGCATCTCTCCCTGTTGGGGCAGTGTTCGGGCCAGTATATCACAAAGGACCACATAAGCGCTTCCCCCTAGAAGACAGGCGGGGACGAGAACCCGATGGTCCGGCCCCACCACCAGCCTCAGCAGGTGCGGAATCACCAGTCCCACAAAACCGATGGGGCCGCAGGCAGCGACGGTGGCGCTGACCATGATGGAGGTCGCCACCAGGAGGGTAGCGGTGATGACCCTAATATTGACCCCCATGCTCTGGGCCAATTCCTTGCCCATGAGAAAAAGATTCATGGTATTGGAAAGACAGAAAATCAAAACAGCGCAAGGCACCACCACCGCCGTCAGCAGCCAGACCTGTGGCAGATCCGCCATGGACAAATCCCCCATGAGCCAGAAGATAATGTTGTGCAGTCGGTCGTCCTGAGTGATGGATATGAGAAACATGATAAAAGCGGCGCAGAAGGCGTTGACCATAACGCCTGATAGGAGAAGGATATTTTTTCTAATGAGGGTCTTGCCGGAGGTCATGAACAATAGCAGCAGCAGGGTGGCCATGCTGCCGGAAAAAGCGGCGAGACTGACGCCTGGAAAAGGCGAAAGACCCACAAGAATGCCGATAATGGCACCGATGCCGGATCCGCTTGAAATGCCCAGGATGTAGGGTTCGGCAAGAGGATTTCGAAGCAGGGCCTGAAACACCAGACCCCCTAGGGAAAGCGCGGCACCCACGAGCGTTGCCAGGAAAACCCTTGGCAGGCGGATCCGCCAGATAATGGTTTCAAGCATGGGCTCGGCTTTCTTCAGTCCAAGGAGTGAAAGGAGGGTTTCCTTGATATTGCTGCCGGTTGAACCCACGGAGATACCGATGATCATGGTGATGACGAGCACCAGAAGCAGCAGAATCGATACGAACCATATGCGTTTTAAGATACGGGGTTTCTGATAAGTCACGGTCTTTTCTTGTAGAGCTCGGGATGAATCGTTTCGGCAAGAAATTCCAGGGCATCAATGAGCCGGGGCGTTGGGCGGTCGCACAGATTTGAATCCATCAGCACAATGCGATTGTTTTGAACAGCGGGCATGGATGGCCAACTGGCCCACTGCTCTTTGACCCGTTCAAAACTGGCGCCCCTTGCCATGGAGGTGATGATCAGTACGTCGGGAGACAGACCCAGAACCTGTTCACGGCTGTATCTTGGGTAGGGTACGGGTCCTTCCGCAAGATTCTTGCCGCCGGCTATGGTGATCAACTCATGAATATAGGTCTCCGTGCCTGCTGAAACGATGGGAGAAACGCCGATTTGAAAAAAAATGCGGGGTTTGTTTGGGCTTGTGGCCACCAAAGATTTCACCCGTTCCATGCGGCTGCGCATATCGGAAACAATGGCTTGCGCTCTTTTTTCGGCACCCAGAAGACGTCCCAGCTTGAGAATCGTCTCAAGGACGCTGCCAATGTCTCTGGGGTCAATGGCGTACACCGGAATTCCCAGTCGCTCCAGCTTGCTGACCACCGCTATGGGGTTGCCGTCCTTTATGCCGATGCATAGATCCGGTTTCAGGGCAACGATTCTTTCAAGGTCTAATTGGACATATGAGCCCACACTGGGTAGTTTTCTCGCTGCCGGCGGATAGTCACTGAAACGACTGACTCCCTTCAGAAGATTTTCTCTGCCCAGGGCAAAAATAACTTCCGTAATGCTGGGCGCCAGGGAAACAACCCGTTTTAAATCGTCGGGAATGGTGAGACGTCTCCCCACCTCGTCTGTCACTACGCGAGCTTCCGACTGCTGCACAAAAAATCCCGGTAAAAGGGCCAGAAGAAGGGCCATGACCAAGTGATAGCCTGTCTTCGGGGATTTTTCCATGAGATTGGGTTGGCAGCACATAATAATAAACTCTGATATCAATAAGACGATTTTCCAAAATATAGCCGCCGAAAGCGTATTTTTAAAGCTATTTTTACAAGTTCCTCTCCCTTCAAGTAAAGAATTTCAAAATTCGTAGGCAACCTGAAAGAAAACCGAAAGGCCCGATCCCGGATATTTGCCATAGGTTGTCTGCCATGTGGTTGGGTCAGTGAATGATCCAAAATAAGTATCATACGTCTTGTTGAATAGGTTGTTTCCTTCCAGCGAAAAGATCCAATTTTCAAAGAGACGTTGTTCAAGCCGCATGTCCATGGTTACATAAGCATCGAGGGTATCCACGGGATCTGTTGTGGTCTCATCGCTACCGTAAAAATAACGATCGCCGGTATAACGGATCGTTGCCGTGGCCGTAAAATCAAAGGGCGCCCAGTATGTGACGCTCCCTTTGAAAAGGTTTTTCGGTGTGTAAGTGGCCCGCCGCGTAACATATTGATTCTCTTCTTCCGCGTTGGTATAGGTGTAGTCAAAGGAAAGGGTTATATCATAAAATGGTCCGATTCGGGTGCCCACTTCCACACCGTCTGCATTCGCTTTGTCCAGGTTCTGCGGCGTCCACACGTAGTTACTGTCCGGTCCCCAGAGAATCTTGTCTTTCAAATTCCAGTTAAAATACGTGACTGAGAAAAACCATTTATTTTTCCACAGTTCCTGCTCAACGCCCGCATCGAAATGCCATCCCGTTTCCGGCTTGAGGTCCGGGTTCCCTTTGGTATAGGGTCCTGCCGGCCAGTATAGATCGTTGGGCGTGGGTGCAAGGAAATGCTTCCCATAATTGAACCTAACGGCGGTTGTGTCCAAAGGATTGATGATCAGCCCGAACCGGGGCAGGTCTTCCGTACCAAATTGCGAGTTGTCTTCATGGCGGATGCCCGCCACGCCTTTGATATACCGACAGGGTCTGTACTGGGCTTCAGCATATAGGCCCGTCGTATGCAGCGTCGCAGAAGTCTCGGCGGTGGATCCGGCCACATCGCTTCCAAAAGCATTCAGATCCGTCTGCTTGTTCTCCCAGTCATAGTGCTTGTATTCGGCACCTGCAAGGAAGTCTGTGCCAGCAAAAGGTTTGAAATTGGCATCCCCTTCCAGTGAAAAAACCTTATTGGTTACCCACGTCCTTGCACCTTCGCCTGAAAAACTGTAGCGGCTGTAGTTATATTCTTCCATGTAGGTGTAGTCGCTGCGAAATTTCAGATCTACCCATTTTGCAGGCCGGCTTTGGATGTGCAAAACCCCGTGAGCGTCATTGTCTCTTCCCCTGTCGATCAAACTGGCTGATTCAGAGTTAAAAAAATCCGTACCGTTAATGGCATAAGTTTGTGTTCCGGCAGGCGGCTGTACCCCTGGAACACCATAGTCCTGGTAAATATAATCCCCATACAAGCTCACGTTCAAAATATCCCCTTTGTCCAACACCAGGTTAACGCTGGCATCGTTGTGGCTTAGATCACTGTTGGAGCGAAAACCGAGGGTCCTGTAGCGGTTGGCTGTCATGTAATATCCGAAGTCCTCGGTGGCAAACATCCCCTGTTCGAGAGCAAGCCGATAGGAACTCTGAGATCCGGCACCGGCGGTCGCCTTCAGATCGGTTTTTTCCCGGTCAGGCTTTTTGGTGATGATGTTGACGGTACCGGCCATGGCGCCGCTTCCGTAGAGCACCGAGCCGGAACCTTTGACGACTTCGATGCGCTCGATATTGTTGAGTGGAATCTTGTTGACGTCGGCCACCCCCAGTGACGGTGAGTTGATCTCGATGCCGGTCACCCGAATCTGTGTGGCGTTTCCAGCCATGCCGCGGATGTGAATTTCCTGAGCAGCACCTCCGTAATCACCGCGGGTTCG
>JAJDOH010000200.1 GCA_022340265.1 Deltaproteobacteria bacterium
GTCGTGTACCAGCAATTCTCATCTTGAAACGGCAATCCCTGTGGGAGCGGCTTCCAGCCGCGAAAAATCGCGGCGAGACGCCGCTCACACGGGTTTTGCACCCAAGCAGCGTCCATAATAAGAATTGCTGGTCATGTCCCGTCCTGCAACAAATATTCTCCGAAACAAAGTAAGGAAGCGCAATTGATGGTTTCCTACCTTTTGCGTATTCTGAATCCGTCATCATTTCTAATCATCGGGGTAAAATAAATGGAAGTCATATTGTCCAAAGTGACATCAAAAGGTCAGGTCGTGATTCCCAAGAAGCTGAGAACAAAATACGGGATACGTTCGGCCACGGCGATTCGCTGGATTAAAAAGGATCAAGGTATTTTGATGGTGCCGGAATCTGAAAATCCGATTGTAGCTGCTCGCGCAATGCTGGAGCGGTCCGGAATACTGAAAGCATATTTGAAGGAAAAAAAGCTCGAAAAGAAACGGGAGAACAAGACAATTGTCGGGATCGAATAGTTTTGTCCTCGATGGTTATGCTTCAAAATGCAGAATTTCACGGATCGAAAAGCTTCAACGATCATTTCCGGCAATTCAATGATGGGAAAGCTCCCAGTTCACTTTCAGGCAAAGGCTCAAAAAACGCATCGGTCACCGCGCCTTTCGCAATTCCCGGCTCACGTTCTTTCACCGGGGACAGAGGGATCAATTTAGCGTATGGTTTACCCGCTTTGCCGATGATAATTTCCTCGCCGTTATGCGCCCGGGTCAACAGTTTGGGAAAATGCGTTTTTGCTTCATGCACATTAACGATATCCATGATACCCATCCATGTTGGGTTAGTCTATTCATTTAGTCTACGTTTACGGAGCTGGAAATACAAGGAAAAATGAGGGAGTAGAGGACGGTATAGTGCGGTGCGGCACCAAATATACGTTGACTTCATTAGTAGTTAGGTGTAGGCAACATAAAAAAGAGTTTATGAACCAGATTCCTTACTTGATGCAATGACAAAAAGAGGATTAAGAATGGTTTATATGAAGCTGAAAACCCCGTTTCTCACAAACAGATGGCGAACGGGGTTTTGTATTTTTTACCCCGGCAAAGCGACAGTTGATGAAGGGGTCTGAAGAGGTCAATTCTGCCTTTGACTCTTGCGCGTAACCTCCAAGAAGAATAAGCGTCAACGACAGACTTTACCCCCTATAGATTGTATAGGTTGATGGACAGGGACCATAGACACGGACACCGCAGCCGACTTCGAGAAAGGTTTAATAAGGCCGGGCGGGAATCCTTAGCGGATTATGAAATGCTTGAGTTGCTACTCACATACTCTATACCGCGAAGGGATACCAAAAAACTGGCTAAGGACCTGATAAATCAATTTGGTTCGTTTGCCGCTGTTTTGGATCAACCCCGAAAACGGCTTCTGGAAATTAAAGGAATCGGCCCGGAAACAGCAACATTCCTGCTCGTTATTCGTGCCTCGATGGTTCGATATTTTGAACAGCATGCAGAGCACGCGGATACTATCTCCACACCGGAGGATATAGCCAAGTTCGTAAAACTTCATATCGGCGCAAACCCGCGAGAATGTCTCCTACTGCTCTGCTTGAATGATGCCAACAAACACGTACATCATGCGATTGTCATTGAAGGAACAGTCGATAGGGCGCCATTTTACCCAAGGGAAATCATGAAATCCGCCCTGGACCATAATGCCACAAAAATTATCATGGTTCACAATCATCCAAGCGGAGAACCCACACCATCGGAAAACGACCATCGCATCACTGCTCAGCTTGAAAATATTGCCGCGGAATTCTCCATCAAGCTCCTGGACCATCTAATCGCCACCCCCAGGCAAGTTTTTAGCCTCAAAACAGGGAGGCTGTTATGAATTTCAGTTTTCTTGCCGGCAAATGGCCGCTTCTTTCAGAAATGGGAGACTTGGCGGAGAAAAACCTCTATCATGATCCGAATACCTCACTTATCAAGCTGCGAATGTTTGGCGAGACCATTGCCAAGTATCTTCTTGCCTACGAGAATATCAAGGACCCGGAAGACGGAAAACCGATCTCAAGGCTCAATATCCTCGCGGTAAAAGGCGTCATTCCAGATCGACTGCTACCTCTTTTTCATTCCATAAGGAAGAACGGCAACAAAGCGACGCACGAAGCCTTCGGCTCAGTGGAAGCGGCCATCAATCACCTTCAATTTGCCCATCGTGTTGCCTGCTGGTTTCGTCAAACCTATGGCGATGGACCGTTCACCGCCCAACAATATGTTTTCCCTCCAAAAAAACTCAGTGATGTAGAAGAACTAAAAGCGTCAAACGAAGCATTACAATCCCGTTCAGCCCAACTCGAAGCCAGTCTTTCTGCGCTTCAGGCCACCCTTGCCGGTATCCAGGCCCAGGAAGTTCCAAAAGAGACCAAGAGTGCCAGGCGAAAGGCATCCAAGACTTTTACCAACAAGATGAAGCTTTCCGAGGCTGAAACCCGACAGCTTATTGACGAGCAATTGAATGCAGCCGGCTGGCAGGCAGACACCCAAAACCTCAGATACGCCAAAGGGACTCGCCCTGAAAAAGGGGTTAATATGGCTATCGCCGAGTGGCCGACCACCTCCGGCCCCGCTGATTATGCCCTTTTTATCGGCATGAATCTCGTCGGGGTCGTTGAGGCAAAGAAGAAAGATAAAGATGTAGTTGCCGATCTTATTCAGGCCAAAAGATATGCCAGGGATCTTGAGATAAAGGAGGGGGAAGATTTTGTCGGCGGTCCCTGGAATGAATATATGGTGCCCTTTTTATTTGCCACCAATGGCCGCCCTTACCTCAAGCAATTGGAACAGAAGTCCGGGATCTGGTTTCTTGACGGTCGTGAATCAACAAACCATCCCAGACCGCTCCAGGCCTGGTACACGCCGCAAGGTCTTCTTGACCTGTTTCAGCAGGATGCCCGAGCCGCAAAAGATAAGCTCAAGAAAGAGCCTTTTGATTATCTCGACCTTCGCGACTATCAGGTTAAGGCAATCCAGAAGGTTGAAACGTCTCTTTCGGTTGGGAAAAGGTCCGTACTGTTGGCAATGGCCACGGGCACCGGCAAAACAAGGGTAGCGATCGGGCTGGTTTATCGGTTTATCAAAAGCGGGTCTTTCAAACGCATATTGTTCCTGGTTGATCGAAACTCCCTTGGTGAACAGGCAGAGGATAAGTTTAAAGAAACTCGGCTGGAAGACCTCCAGACCTTCAATCAGATTTTTGACCTGAAAGGGGTAAAGGAAACAACCCTTGAAGAAACCACAAAGCTGCATATCAGCACGGTGCAGGGCATCGTCCATCGTATCCTGTATAATGCCACAGACGAGAATGTACCCACCGTGGACCAGTACGATTGCATCGTGGTTGACGAAGCCCATCGAGGCTATACACTGGACAAAGAGCTTGGCGAAGTAGAGCTGCTGTACCGCGATGAACAGGACTACATCTCCAAGTATCGAAAGGTGTTGGATTATTTCGACGCCGTTAAAATCGGCCTCACCGCCACCCCTGCCCCCCACACGGCGGATATCTTCGGTAAACCGGTCTACACCTATAGCTACCGGGAAGCGGTCATCGACGGTTGGCTGATCGATCATGAACCGCCCCATCAGTTTGAGACCAAACTCAAGAAAAAGGGAATTACCTGGAAGAAAGGGGAGACCATCCCGGTCTACGACCCGGCAACAAACCAGGTCACAAACCTTGAGAATATACCGGATAATGTGACCTTGGAAGTTGATCACTTCAATAAATCCGTGATCACCGAGAAATTTAATCGCACGATCATAAAGGAGCTTGTTCTGGAGCTTGACCCGGACGGTGAAGAAAAAACGCTCATCTTTGCCGCTACGGACGACCATGCCGATCTGGTGGTAACCATCCTGAAAGAAGAATTTGAAAAATATCTCGGCAAAATTGATGACGATGCCATCGCGAAAATTACCGGTTCCATTGACAAGCCCCTTGAAATGATCCGCAAATATAAAAACGAGAAATATCCGACCATCGCCGTCACTGTGGATCTACTCACCACCGGGGTGGATGTTCCGGAGATCTGTAACCTGGTTTTCATACGGCGGGTCCGTTCTCGAATTCTCTATGAACAAATGCTCGGCCGGGCCACCCGGCAGTGTGACCGGATCAATAAGACGCATTTTAATATCTTTGATGCGGTGGGACTGTATGAG
>JAJDOH010000232.1 GCA_022340265.1 Deltaproteobacteria bacterium
TCTGCCGGCTTCCTTTTTGGCCGCACCGATTTTCAATAGCAAGGCATCGCGCGTTAATTTCTGTTGTTGTAGCTCTTTCAGGCGAGACCAAAGTTTTTTCAAGCGACGACGTCGCATGGCGCGCTCTTTACTGACGCGGCCTGTAGTTCCTCCCACCATCGACAGCAGTACCGTGCCCAGGCCTCCGTCTACGAATGTGCTACAACGCCTCATCATGGGCCTGATTAACAGGAAATGGGAGGCAAAGGGCATCAGGTTCACCGAGTCCGACATGTGCCGAATGCATGAGAAGTACTGGGAGAGTAACACCGGCATACAACTGCTGGCCTGGACTCTCGAAGCCGAGGATACCCCGCGACTCGTTGAAGAAAGCCGCGCCGAGAAGGTTACGGTGAATTCGACGTTGTGGACCGCTTTTCTTGCGGCTCAGCACGAGGTCCAACCAGACCGCTTGCGATACCGACAGAGATCGGCCCTGGCGGTTAGCACCAGGGACAAGCTCAAAGTACCGGTGGGAGACGCTTTGGGATTCTACGCGTCTTCGCTCACCGTGAAGCTGCCATACTGTCCCACTATGTCTTTCTGGGACAATGCGAGAGCTGTGCACGCGAAGATCACGAAGGAATTGGCCAAAACGGACCTCTTTCGAATGTTGTCTTCAGAACTGATTCACCCCACGCTGCTCGACTCGCTTTACTTCAGGAAGTTCGGATTGGTGGAGGGAGCCATGCCGAAAAAGCTGCTGCGCAAGATGAAGTGGCATCAGACTACCTATGGATATGCCCTCACGAACGTAGGGCGCTTAGACATCCCCACGAGTTACGGACCTCTTGCGCTCGAGGCCGTGCACGGCCCGCTGTTCTACTCGGATGTTGAAGAGAAGATGCTCGGTGTCATAACCGTTGGGGGTCGGCTGTCCTTCTTCCACGTGAGTCGACGACCAGTCGTAGGTGACGCTACTCTCTTGAAGGATGCCGCCATGAGGTACCTGAAAGCAGCGGTTGGAGAAAGCACCTAAGAAGTCGCTGCAGGGGACCGCATACCCGTTTCGCATCCCAGCAGCGCTAAGCTGCGGCTGTCATACTTTTCCAATGACGCTTTAAATATCGCGGCAAGAAATTGCTGCTGGGCGACATTTTCATGAGGCATATGCCCATCACAGTCTGCGGTCGGGATTCGAAGCCATGGGTTTTCCATTCTGATCCTCATTGTTTTCCTTTGGAAGAAATTATGGAAGTCAGTATGAGGCCCAGACCGAGGCCCGCGATCATGCTCCCCACAAACGCCAACGGGGACGCTTTCAGGAAAAAGAATCCGACCCCGAGTCCCAGAAGGAGGCCTCCCCCGATCGCCCACGTGCTCTTGTCATCTTTCTTTTCTGCCATTTCTTTGTCCCTCTTTCGGTAGGCACCCGCACACATCCGACCTAAATGACCTTCGCCACCACGGGTATCTACTTTTTAAATCGGCACCATAACGTCAGCGCTCACTCCGAAGGCAATGATCTGATGAATTTTCCCACAAGATTGAAATTCGCATTTTCGTGTGCCCATGCCTGGCCTCCATGCTGTCCAAGGAAAGGATCAGAGGTTACGACGATAATCATCTTGTGCTTTTCAAGCAGGATGATCAATTGTCCGCCATGGCCGGCAGCATAGTTTATGCGATGGTCCCTCACCGTGGCGGACCACCATTGGTAGCCGTACCCCACCTTGCGGAAGTAACGGCCCAGTTTGCCGGATTTAGGGGCACCAGTACTGACATTCTGCACATGGGTCTTCAGAGAATTTATGACCCAATCAGCGGAAACAAGCTGTTTTCCATCATATTCTCCGCCGTTAAGATACAATAGACCGAATTTGGCAGCGTCACGAGCCGTGAAGCGCAAGCCACCGTGGCCGATGTAGTTGTCTTCCAGGTCGCGCCACCAGGGGTCTCCCACCACCACACCCAGGGGCGAGAACAGGTTTGTATAAGCGTAGGATTTGAGATCTTTTCCGCACGCACGCGCAACAATGACGGCCAGAAGATGGGATGTCAGGTTGCTGTAGTTGAATTCGGTTCCCGGGTCATGGATGAGCGGAAAATCGACCAGATGAGACGGCCGAAAGCCTTCGTACAATATCTTGAAGAGTTTCGGCGATGACTCTTCCCATTGGTACCCCGCCCGCATTTGCAACATGTCCCGAATCGTGATCTGCATCTTCCTCGGATCGCTGACTTGATCTGTCAATTCCGGGAAAAAATCCATCATTTTTTGATTCACGTTGGACAGATGACCCTGATGCAATGCAATTCCTACCAGGGCAGAGGTGTAACTTTTTGTTACAGACTGCAATAACGCTTTCTGCTCAAATGATGCTTGGTTGAAGTACCCTTCTGCAATGAGGTAGCCGTTTTTAACAACCAGCAGCCCATAGAGTTTTTCCATTTCAGACGCGTCACGATAAAGCTCAGCAACAAGCGTCGGCTCCAACCCCTGCTCCGAGGGTGTCGACAACTTCCAGTCATTCCCCGGCAGTGGTGCGTAATCGATCGGTTCGAGATCCTCCGGTCGAGATCGCAGCATCAGGGCAATCCGGGGACGAACCATTCGAATATGCTCATAATCCAGTTTCAATCCCAGCGGGGCAAGAGCCGTTAAAATCTGATCGTAGATGCCACGGTCATCATCGAAAGGAGCGGCAACGATATCAAAGGCAGTCGCACCAGCGTTGTTCCTCGAGTATCGGTTTGCTCCATTTTCCAAAAGGGCCTTGACTATCTCGGTACGACCGAAGAAAGCACCGAGATGAAGCGGGGTAGAACCTTCGTTGTTTTTGATTTCGATGTTGGCCCCTGCCTCAATAAGGGCTTTGGCCACTTTGGCTCTGCCAAATGTTGTAGCGATAATCAGGGGGGTGGACCCATAGGCATCTTTCCTGTTCAAATCCGATCCAGCTTCTATATGCTGGCGGACGGCGTTGAGATTCCCCTGAAGTGCCGCAAGGTGTAGATTTGCAGACTGCTGTGTATTGGACTTCCCAGTCTCGCCAGCTGAGGTTTCCAGCGCCGTGCAACAGACACCGAAAAGTAAGATTATGGAGCATATTGCTATTGTGATTGCTCTAATTCTCATTTCATTCTGAGTTATGACTCGTTTTCGAGGTCGTGATTGTCCCGGCCAAGATTCCATTTTTCTAAGCGCCTGTTTGACAATTGTCAAACAGGCGCTTAGTGGTTTATTTTCCGTATTCTTCGAAGGACTCAGGAGAGCCCAAGTAGGTTTTTGATTCAACGTACTTGAATATTTCCAACTCCTCTTTTTCAAACTTTTCACGTTTTTCTATGACTTCCAGGGAAGGCCATTCTTCAACACCAATATAATCCCATTCCTTATTTGACCATCTGCAGTCGATCATTTTCACGGCTTTCATTCCGAGTTCATCCAAGTTATTACGATCTTTCCTCATGAAAGAAATCTTTTCTCCATCAGGTAGATCATAAAACGCCTGCTTCATCTTAGCAAAAAAGAGCCTGATGATCGGTTTACTATCGGTCATATTTTCAATTCTCTCTAAATTGGCTGATTTTATAAATTTCTAATGTCTTTTTGTCTTTTCGGCGAAAAGCGTGCTGTCTTAAATAATGTCAAGAGCTTGCCTGATTGCCTAGGGTCTGCCCCATGCGCATCAAAAGACTCAGGTCCCCCTGAACCTTGTATTTTTGGGCCATGAACATCTGTTGCCCGTCCGCCTTACCGGTCATGATATCCATCCAGACATCAAAAGGCGTGTCGATTGTCAAGTCCGGGTTTTCAGCGGGACCCTGAAAAGTGTTGACCGTTCCGTTCTCGATCTGGAAATGACAAGTTCCCTGCACATCGCCCGAGAGATTGAATTGAAGGATAGCCTTCGTACCGTTTGTGGCGAACGCCTTTAAACCGAAGGGGAAGATCGCCATAAAGGCCTCCATGGAGTCGGGCCTGGGAATCATGACTTCGTCTGCGAATTTTGTTAAAGTTATTCCTTCGGCAATGCAAGTCTTCCACATGCAATTCGCAATTTTCGCAAAATCAGAAACATCATTAGTCAACGGCTGTTCTATGCGTGCCAATGTTTCCGCAGAAACCCTGTGATCTAGCACGAGTTCCCTGCCTGCCTGGGTCGTGGCGTCGAGTATATCTTTCTGTCTATCTTTTTTACGCGCCATAAATTCGGCGCCGGGTCGATAGATTTCGGCCCATAGCACTCCCTTTCCATGCTCTTTATAGAGAAAATTCACATAGTGAGTCAATCCACCAAAGGCGGACATTTCTGGGAAACCGCATACGGAAAGAACCACAACGCCAGGGTGCTTTCTTCGAAGCGGGTGAAACCAGCGTCCTTCCTCTTCCAGAAGGAAGGGTTCACAAATAGGCCAGGTTCTCTCTATAAAGGTTTTCATGGTCGCATTGACAGTGTGATGGAACAGCGGTGTGGCGTAAATAACCAGATCGGATTCCAGCCATTTAGGGAATAGATCTAGCGTCATGTCATCTTTGAGTACACATTTCCCCGGAGTTTTAGTCATACATTTAAAACATCCCACACAATTGTTTATATTCTTTTCTCGTAGATTGACAATCTCGACATCGGCTCCTGCCTCTCTCATTCCATTAACAAGGTGATTAAGCATCAAATCGGTCTTGCTCTCGCCTTTTGATCGTGCACTTGAATTAAGGGCAAGTACTTTCATGGTATTTTCCTTTCTTTCTTGGGTTTGTGTTACAAATGTATTTCCAGCATCGTCTGACTTTGCCGTAGTACTCGGCATCGCTTCTTTTGCACCGGAATTTTCCACCTTTGATGAAAGGGCCTCTCCGGCAAATAGGTCTTTCATCTTTATGAGAAGCCCCAGGTTGCCATCCGCTTTATACGCGCCGGACATATAGGCTTGCTGTCCGCTCAACTCTTTTCGCGCAATCGCCAGCCAAACCTCAGAAGGCGTATGGATCATCAAGTCCGGCTCACCTGATGACCGGTCTTCCAGGGCACACGTTCCACCCTGGATATGCAGATAAGCCTTGAAGTTTTCTGAGCCCGAAACATCAAAGCCAATGACGGCCTCTAGGCCCCTGGCAGCCCCCGGCCTGAACACATCCGGCATGGAGGATATCGCTTGCCAGGCGCTCTCAGGAAGATGTTCAGGCTGGGAGAGGGTTCTCTCGGCCGCGTTTTCCTCTGGAGCAGTCTCTTTCTGCGCCTTGAGAGACGGAAGGCCTAAGCGCTTCAAATAGAAGTCGGGAAACCGAAGATTGAAGGGCAGACCGACACATAGGATGATTCCAATAGGAACAACGGCTCGGGTTATCACTGATGGATAAAGACTCAAAAGGGCAGAGAAAGCAAAAATTCCGGCCCAGGTGTACGTCATGATCCGGTTAATGCGCAAAAAAACAGGATTGTTCCAAACCGCTTCCGGGGCATATTTCTTTGCGTAGTGAAATGTGAAGGGTTCCATGCCGAAAACGGGTGGAAAAAAGGCTGCCACAAATAGACATCCATAAATACCGGTCACCGAATACCTGGACAAAACCCTGCCGGCAGAATCCGGCCAGACGAGCAATGACAGCCAGATCAGGGCAAAATAGCCGCCAATCGTCCAGTCGAAATAGGAGGGTTTGTCCCATCGTTTGGCGACAACAATCACGATTGCGCAAAAAACCAGCATAAAAAACGCAACAACCGCTAGACTCCCAGAACCCGAGCCTGCCTCAGCGCCGGATGCGGCCCATATCTTAAAAAAGGCCAGCGCGGGGAACGGACCGGCATAAAGGAGTATTCGCCTGGTTTTCCCTAACTTTTTCATGGGGCGCCTTCTTTCCCTTTCGCAATGGTTCCTTTTTTGGGTGACGGGATCTTGTCTCCAGGTTTTTTACTCTCCAGTTCTTGCATAACCTTTTCTACATTTCGGGCAAGATCGTCAAAAAACCGAATCCCGAATGTGTAAGAGAGATATTGAAATTCATCCGCACGGTCGCTGATTTCAGGTTCCAACGCCGCGAGAGTCTCCTGCATTTCCTTGATCGATTCCAGATATCGGTTTGCTGTTGTCAGGCGCTCTTCCCGAGTCAGGTGGGCAAAGAAGAAAAGCCGGGCAAGGAATGCGCTTTTCTGCCGCTCCAGGGTGAAAGGTGTGCGGAGATTCTCCAGAAAAAATTCCCTGCCTGAATCCGTGATCGTGTACACCTTGCGATTGGGCGATCCGTCCTGAATTTCTATTTTCAAGGTGATCAAGCCTTCCTGTTCCAGCTTTTTAAGGGCCGGATAGATGGAGCCATAACTGAGGGCTGAAAAAAAGGAGAATGAGAGAGAGAATCTCTTCTTTAACTCATAACCGGTCATGCTGCCTCGCATGAGAAAACCCAAGACCATTGTTTTAATGTCCATAATTGAACCTCTGCAGATACTTTGTAAAGCGCTATATATCGTTACGATATATTAATGTCAAGAAAATTTTTTGCCGGGATGTAGAAAAATCCTGGAAACGGGTGCCTTGTGCGTTTCATATCTGGTTTAGGCTACTCCGTCTAACCCAGCTAAGTGCGCCGGGGAGAATGATATCAACGCGAATCCTTTCAACGGCCTTCTCTTGAGAGGGGGCTTTTTCAACTTTTTCTATGACACTTTCAACCTCTTTCAACTCCCCCGGCAGCCGTGCCGATAAACAGTCCGGAAGAAAGCTGAATGTCTCATGCCCCATTTTGCAGTACCATCTGGCAATTTTTGTTCCTTCCGGATACTTTCTGCTGTAGGTGCCGTTCTTATCAAACCCACAACCTCCTTGTGGATGAATCGGGCAGTTCTCAAGTTTTGCGTCTTTCCAGGCTTCTCTTTGAACGTATTCCTCAGCGGATAAATCCGTGGCAAACCTCAGTTGCATGACAAAGCTCTTGCATCATATGGAAATTAATAGGAGCATTTGGTCATGGTCAAAACCGGTCGAAATGCACCATGGCCTTGTGGCAGTGGTAAAAAGTATAAGAAATGCCGTTTGTCGGCACAACCAGAGAAAAGGCCCGTCAATAATACGGAATGAAAGGAATGAAATGGATCCCTTATAAAAGGAATCTGGGTAATCAAAAGGAAGGAATAAAATCACACAACAACCCCGCAACATAACTGACATAATCTGTAATCTCGGCAGGTCAAAAATACTTGTGATATTTCTGAACAGAGGGGATCGCTCTGCTTGTGAATCTTTATTCGATGGTAGTGTTCACATATTTTGGTTTTCCAAAAAAAACCCAAGTATCAGCGCTTTCAGGGACTCATGACGGATTTCATAGCGGCGGATTTAGGTGCCTCGCGTGTGAGAAGAATGAATTGAGCTGATGAAATGAAATTTATTTAATACTCTCTATTACTGAGGTTTTGGCTGCCAGATTCGAACCGATGATAGATTGGGCTGGCTGGTCTATTTTTCCCCCTCGGACCCATATTTCCGAGGCCAAACCGTGCGAGAACATTTCTCCCTGATTCGTCAGCCATATGAAATCCGAAGGAGGCATTTCCCGGACAAGGCGGGAAAGGGAGGTTGATCTAGTCGGACTATTGGTCATGAACAGGAGGCGAAACCCATTGAATTTGAAACCAAAAATATTTTCGAAACGCTTATAGTTGCCGTTTCGAAATATTGCCTGATAATTTATGACCTTTTGACGAATGTCATTAGGGCTTCGATCTAGGCTGGCTATAGGTTCAGTGTCCATATCCACCTCCAAAAAGAAGAGCAGACTTTTTCTCAGCCCTTTATGCCGAATAGTGAATATTCCGTCAGGGATGAATTCAGTAAGATGTTCATCTGATTTAACCCGAATGCGAGGATCGAAAAGAGCATGCTTCCCTTCCTTATTAGCACCAAACCAGGGGGCATGGGTATTAATGGTCAACTCCGGAATCGATTTCTCGATCTGGATCAGGTGGATGTAGAACCAATTGATAAGCAGGTCATGATCGACGGCAATAGCATCAATGTTCTCGGGGGAAATCAAGGGAACGCTCTCTGTGTGCAATCCTTCATTTTGGAGTATTCCTGAAGACTTCCCTGTCAATAATATAATCTCCTCCGGCCGGCCGGAACTCCGCCCGAAACCTCGTATCCTGTTCACAATAAGGCCTTCACCGGACAAATAGCGAAGCCGCCGTCTTATCACTTGCCGACTCCTTCGCGCTAGAGCGGCAATTTGGCTCACTGTGAGCATTCGATAAAGGCCAATCAGAGTAAGGATTTCCTTATCACCCTTGGTTAATTTTAAAGCCATGAGATCCTTCTTAGAAAGTTGAAGCCACGTTTTTTACGGATGTTTCCACCATGCCGTGTGAATTCTTTCCTCCGAGCATCTCCATGTTAGATGCAATTATTTCAGTTGAATACCTTGTGTCTCCGTCCTTTTCCCAAGAGGTTGTTTGAATACGTCCTTCAATGCAAACCTTCTTGCCCTTGCGCAGATAACCGATCCGGTTTCCAGCTGATTTTGGAACTGCTTAGCGATATAAAGGGAATGAGGTCTTGGAGGGCCATTCTTTTTGACCTTCAAAGAAGGCTTTCTTTTCAACGGGTTAGGTTTGTATTGGAATGAGTCCTGCAGGTTCTTGCAGTTGTCCAAAGAGGCGAGCCAACTTCCCACCGCTGTAAGAACTCCTTCAGTTTTTCCTCGTTTTTATTTTTGAAGACTGCCATCACCGCTTCCGGCTTATCAATAATTTCAACCCGTGGCAATTTAATCCGAATCCGTTCTATGCCGGGATTCTCTGAGCTGGACAGGCCGACTTCCCCTTCCAGAAGAATTTTAAGCAGTTGAAAATTGAACAGTTTTTTGTCTTGTGCCGCTTTTATTATTGGTTTATGATCCCTAAAAATCAGATGTCATTTTTCATAAATCATCAGTGCTATCCTAAGATAGTGTCCGGCCATGAATGACACGATTCGTTCGAGCTAAGGACTGCTAGAATAATAACCTATTGAATACATTATTGTATTTTGAGGATTCTGATTTGAAACCGGCGCTGAAACCCGGCAAATTGACCGTTTGTGGCATGACCCTAAGATAGAGGATTAAGAAATGAAAAAATTTTGTCTGGCAGTTTTGATATTTGCTGCGCTGGTACTTGCTCATGCACCCGTTCAGGCGATACTTGGAATCGATGAACACGTGCCCGGTTACGATGTGCTCGTACCTTTTTTTCTCGTCTCCATTCCGGA
>JAJDOH010000275.1 GCA_022340265.1 Deltaproteobacteria bacterium
TATCATGGTCCCCCGCATGAATCGCAATGCGGACTGCGGTCTGTGCACCGAGTGCTTCAAAAGCTGCCCCAGCGACAATGTCTCTCTCGCCTGGCGAAAAAGCCCTTTTAAGGAATCCCTAAACTCCTATGGAGAGGCGTGGCAGGTAATCGTTCTCATGGTCCTGGCCGTTGTTTATTCTCTGACCATTCATTCCCCCTGGCCTGCCATGCGCAATATGGTGAATATCGTTGACAAGGCATCTCCATTTGAGTTCGGTCTTTTTTTCATTATCTTGTGTGTCGTGGCGCTGGGGCTTTTTCCACTGATTTTCTGGCTTATGTGCGCACTGGGTCTGCAGCTTTCGAAAGAAGGGACCGAAAAGGCAGAAATTGATGGTCAAATGAGAAGTGTTTCCGAAAGAGGCATTTTCAGTGCATTTACCGGCACGGTTTTCAAAAAGACCCTGCCCGCCCTGTTGCCCTTTGGATTGGCCTTGTGGGCGGTCTTTTTTGTGGAAACCATCATGGCCAATATGACTTTTATTCTGCTGAGCTTTTCAGATCCCTTCGGGTGGGGTTGGGACCTGTTCGGAACGGCCGGCATGCCGTGGATTCAGATCTGGCCCAGCGGCGTTCCATGGATCCAGGCGGCATTGCTCTTGCTGGGGGTGACGCTGAGCTTGAAAAAGGGATACTGGCTGTGGCATAATGAAATCGGTATAGAAAATAAGGCGTTAAAAGGATTTGCACCGACCGCCGCCGTGCTCTTGTTGCTGGCTGGGGGCATGCTGGTTTATCTGACCCATTATTGAAAGACGCTATAGACATGCGACTGTCAAAACCAACCATTATCTCCATTGTGGCATTACTGGCAATTCTGATCGGCATACCGCTGGCACTCATTACCCATGAAGCCGGACGGACCGGGCAGACGGTGATGCAGTATCTGAAACGGGCTGTGTCAAAGGGCGGCCCTGAAAAACGCAAGAAGGCCGAGGATATGGCTGTTCCCGGAGAAAAAATCGATTTTCTCAAAAAGAGCGCTATCGGCGATTCCATGGGAGATACAAAGCCCTGGATTACCCATCTGAAGGTGGTCGATTTGGACAAAGACGGCCTCAAGGATGTGGTGGTGTGCGATGCCAAGCGCAATCAGGTATCTATTATATGGCAGCGCCCCAAAGGGACTTATACCGAAAAGCCCATCGGTTCCCAGGTGCGCGGGCCGGCACACGCCACCCCTTTTGATATCGACAACGACGGCGACCTCGATCTCTTGATTGCCAAAATGGGAATGATATTCCCCAATAACGACAAGATCGGAGCGGTTGTGGTGCTGGAAAACAAAGGCGGCGGCCGGTTTGAGAACCGGGTGCTGGCGGACGGTATCGCCCGGGTCACCGATGTTGAAGCCGGTGACCTGGACGGCGATGGTGACATTGATCTGGCTGTGGGCCAGTTCGGCTATGATGACGGGGAGATCCGATGGATGGAAAATAAAGGGAACTGGGTGTTTGACAGCCACAACCTGTTGAACCTTTCAGGCACCATTCACACCCCTGTTTGTGACATCGATCATGATGGCGATCTGGATATCGTGGCGCTGGTTTCACAGGAATGGGAAGAAATTTACGTTTTTATCAATGACGGCAAGGGTAACTTTGAACCCAAAATGATTTACGGGTCCACCAACGAAGATTTTGGCAGCAGCGGCATTTCCACGGTGGACATGGACAAAGACGGCGATCTGGATATCCTTTACACCAACGGTGATGCCTTCGATTATATCCCTCCCGGACCGCGCCCGTGGCACGGTGTCCAGTGGCTCGAAAACAAGGGGGGGGTGGCGTTTGATTACCATAGAATCGGTGATTTTCCGGGCGCTTATTTTGCCAACGCCGTGGATGTGGACAATGACGGCGATCTGGATGTGGCCGTGGTCAGCGGTTTTAACCAGTGGGATGACCCGGCGGCCCAATCCATGATCTGGTTTGAAAACGACGGCAAAATGGGTTTCAAGCCCCATGACCTGGCTTCAGTCCCCACCCATTTGTTGGTGCTGGACACCGCTGATATGGACGGGGACGGGTGGGTCGATTTTGTGACCGGCGGCATGCATGCCTACCCTCCCTTTGACCGAATGAGCCGCGTGACGCTTTGGCAAAACCGCTGGCCGAACCGAAAAACAGATGGAAAAGCCCCATAATAGCATGTTTGTTGTCATTGGGTAACGCGCATGGCAAAGGTAAAAAAGAAATCCTTGAAGCGTTTTTGGCTGCTGGTGGCTCTCGTCATCCTGGCGGCCCTGATTGCGGCGGGAATCTTTGTTTGGATGGAAAGGGCCCGGAAAAATGCTCTTCTTGAGCGGATCCCCGCGCCCGAAGATCTCAGCTTCAGCAACCGAACACTGGAAGAAAAGATGGACCGTGCCTTTCATGACGTTCAAAAGGCGCTTGAAGAAAACGATCCAAACAGCCGGTTCGGCCGAAAGGCGGGCCAACTGGGAAATCTCTATCAGGCCAATCACTTTTACGACCAGGCGGTTCCCTGTTACCGGGTGGCCATGGATTTTGACCCCGATAATCCAAAATGGCCCTATTCTGTGGCTTTCATTCACCAGGAAAAGGGCGAAACCGCCGCTGTTCAGGACCTTCTCCAACAGACCATAAGCCTTTCTCCCGGATATGCGCCGGCAATCCTCAAACTGGCGGATAATTATTTTAAAAGCGGGGAAGCCCGAAAAGCCAAAGACCAATACGGGCGCCGTCTGGATCTTCAACCGGATGATCCTTATGCCCTCCTGGGCCTGGCACGAATTGCCATTGATGCATCCCAATGGAAAGAGGGCGAAAGCTATCTGAATCATGCTGTCAAAAAAAATCCGACCTTTGGGGCTGCCCATCGTCTGTTGGCGACGGTTCACGATCATTTTGGCCGAAAAGATGAAATGCAACAGTCTCTTGATCGCGCCGCCCAATGTACACGGTTTCGTCCGGCACCGGATCCGTGGATCGATTCCCTGAACGATCTATGTTTTGATGTGGAGCAGCTTCTGGTGCTGGGATCGAAAGCCGTTACGGAGCTCGATATTGAAAATGCCTCTCGGTTTTTCAACCGGGCCGGGGAACTGGATGCCAGGGATCCTCGGGTGCAGCTTTCTCTGGGCCGTCTCTGCTTCATGACAAGCCAGTTGAAAGAGTCCAGGGCTTTTTTTCAGAAAGCCATTGAACTGGATCCAAAAAGTGATGAAGCCTATTTTCAGCTGGGCGTCATTTCAAGACGGGAAGGGAATTTAGCGGATGCCAAAGAGATGTTTGAAAAGGCCCTGACATTTCATCCGGAAAATGCTAATGTTTACAATAATCTCGGCGTTACCCTGCTGGAGATGGGAGATTTCAAGGGCGCTGAAAAAGCTCTTCAGAAAGCGTTGGAGATTTATCCGGAACATATCAATGCCCGCTACAACCTGGGACTTGCCTTGTGGAGCCTTGGCAAAACAGAGAAGGCCATTGGGGAATACCGCAGCATCATGAAGGTCAAACCCAACTGGGCCATCGTCGCCAATTCCCTCGCGTGGGTTCTGGCAACGGACCAAAATCCTAAAAACCGCAATGGCGTTGAGGCAATAAAATGGGCCAAGGTGGCTTGCAGGGGCGAGGGGCGCAATAATCCGGAATTTCTGGATACGCTAGCGGCTGCCTATGCTGCGGCCGGCCGTTTTGGGGATGCGGTTGAAACAGCCAAAGCGGCGCTAGACCTGGCCGTGAAGCAATCTGATATGGCGCTGGTGAGAGAACTGAAAGAGCGCCTCTCCCTGTATAGGAGGGGGACGCCCTTTACATCTTTACATTTTGGCCAAAATGTAA
>JAJDOH010000287.1 GCA_022340265.1 Deltaproteobacteria bacterium
TCCCGAATGATGAGTTTAACCATGGCGCTGTTTTCATCACCTTCTATTCGGGTGACATGATAGAACCCCGCACGACCCTCCGTATGCTCGGGCGTTTCCCATTCAGGCAACGCCGCCACAAAACGAGCCCCTATTGAAGCCGCATTGATCATTTGATTCTTGGCGTAGCCGGGATGAATATTTCGGCCCATGAAAATCAGGTCCATGCTCCATGCATCAAAGCATTCCGTCTCAATCTCCCCCATCATCCCCCCATCCATGGTGTATCCGTACTCACCCACTCGGTTCATTTGGATGAAATCAGTACCGGCACCTATCTCTTCATCAGGGGTAAAAACGATTTTAAGTTCCGGATGGGGCAGTTCGGGAAAGTTTTTAAAAGCAGCGAGGGCTGCCATAATCTCGGCAACGCCCGCTTTGTCATCGGCACCCAGAAGTGTCCGCCCGTCGCTCAAAATAAGCGTTTCGCCGATAAACTGCAGCAGTTCTTGAGATTCCACTGCCGTCAGATGCTTTTTTTCGGAACCGGGAAGCCGAATGTCACCCCCGTCATACTTTTCAATGATGATGGGCCGCACATCGGCGCCCGATTCCGATGACGACGTGTCAAGATGAGCGCAAAAGGTAATGGGTGGCCCAACACAACCTGCTGAGCACGGTAATGTGGCGTACACATAGCAATGAGCGTCGAGTTCGACATCTTCCAGACCCAGTTCAATGAGTTCTTCTCTCAATATTCTGCCCAGCACCCACTGCCCTTCCGAAGAAGGATTCATTTTGGAATCGGGATCGGACTGCGTGTTAATTCGCACATATTCGAGGAAACGTTTCGTGACCTGTTCTCTTAGAAAAGCTGTGATCTCTTCATTCATCTCTTGTTTAAAACCGCGATGTTCTTAAGATAACCATCAATGATTATTCGAGAATCCAGGTTGAAAAGATCTGCATATGCTTTGAGGAAGTTCTTCAGATAAAACTTTTGGGGCAGCGCATTGACATCATCATTCTCAATGGCCGTTAATACTTTAAGGCTGATCCGCGACATTTCAAAAATTTCTTCGATTGCAATGCCAACATGTTTTCTAAGCTTTTTCAGATCGTTGCCGGATATCAGGGTCTTTGAAAGAATTTGCCTGGAGACGTCGGCGAAATCTTCTCCTTCGATTCGACCTTTCACTCTCGCGGAAACCGCCGCCAGCCCGCCTTTTCTCTTTAAGGGAAACAAAGGGATCGGGCCAGCTTTTTTGGGTCGCGCCTTTTCCAATGATGCGGCATCGATAACACCCGTTTCAGCCAGCTTCTGGGTGTAGGCTGCCCTTAAACCCTTGTCAACCAATGTGGAGAAAGCCTCTTCGATTCTTCTCAAAATGGCGCTCCGCTCTTCGTCGGTGAAAAATGCATCTGAAATAATGGCGTCTTCTTCATAGATGGAAAGCACATTGCGATATGCCTGTCTGATTTCAAAACTGGTGGCGTTAACGGGAATTTCCAGCAGTTCATAAAAATTGAGATTCATAAACCGCTTCATATTACCCTGTAGCAACCGTCGATTTTTGGGTGGTCTTCATAATCCGTGCTGCGGCGTGTTTCAAATCGGTGGACGTAGGGGTATAGGGATATTTATTTGCAAATATGGTTTTGGCTAGAACAGAATTATGTACCCGTTCATCATATGCAATATTGCCTAAAAACTGAAATCCCGCATGAAAATGCCGGTTACAGACTTTCTCCATTTTATCACCCAATGTCACGTCAACGTGTTTTCGATATTGATTTAAGACAAGCTTGAAACGCAACTTGCACAATTCCTTTTGGAGCAATTTTCCACGGTCCGGTTCTCTTTCCACCAATCGATCAACAATTTCAATGGGAGACCCTACAAAACCGCCTTCGGACGCCTCAACAATTTCTTTAACCACACGGTTGAAAGCATATTGCTTCAGTATCCGCTTTAGCCTTCTCAAATAGACCGCTTTAATAAATCTCACTGTATTTTGTATGGAAGTGGGTTCCGGTGTGAAAACAAAGATACCTTCATGGGCTGAGAGAAAAAAATCGATCACATTGTAAGTGGACCCTGCACCGAGATCCATAAATATCGCATCAAACGGGAGTCTGCAGACGGCGTCCAGGATTCTTACTTTCTGAGCATAGAAGAGGTTTCCGATTTCAAGGGAACAGTCCGTGGAACTGATGAGATGCAGATTGGGAATTTCAGTGGGAACAGCGACATCCGAAAGGTCACAAACCGAACGGTTCAGATAGCTGTTAAGGCCTCTTTTAACCTGACGAACACCCAACAGTGAATGAAGATTGGAACCACCTAAATCAAGATCGACCAGGACCGTGTTGAGCCCCTCTCTGGCGAACAGGGCACCAAAATTGGCAGCCAGAAAGCTTTTCCCGCTGCCGCCCTTGCCTCCGCCAATCGCATAAATCTGAGTCATACCACTTATCCAAAAAGGGGGTTCACAATCATAAGACCAAAAAGATTTTAATATTTAATAAATTATGAAACATGTCAAGTAAAAGACGAAAAATCATAACATAACCGAAAAAACGGATTACCTTTTCATTTTAAGAAGTTATATGGAAGCCAGTTTTTGCAGTTCATTATCGTATTCAGCAATGATGCGACCCCAAGAAAATCGGCCCATTTCAAAACGAATTTCTGCCATTTCTTCTTCAGAAAGGAAAGTTCCTGAGAGCACATGGGCCAGCTTTTCAACCAGCTCCTCCTGGTTTCTGTATAGAAAATCATTGTGAAAAACCCCTGGAATTATTTCGGGATAGGAGAGCCGGTGCGGCAGCAAAGGGATACAACCGGCACTGATGGCCTCCACCATTGAAATACCAAAATTTTCCTGCCAGGCAGTGCTGATAACAACCGTTCCTCGTCTTAACCACGACTCGTAGACGGCCCTGGATGGCTCATGGCCATAGGCAACAATTTTTTTTCCATATCGTTTTCGCGCGACTTTAAATTCTTTCGGGCGGTTTTGAAAATTCTCTCCCAAAAGCGCCAAATTAAAATCAAGGCCCCGTTTCACCATCTCATCAAGAGCAAGGAAGAAGTCTTTGGGGTTTTTATCAAACTCCCACCGGTGATTCCAGATGATCAAAGGCGGTTTTGTTTTGAGAGTCTGTACATCCTTTTCAATTTTCGGGAGAATGCATCCGGGATGAAGCACCCCGGCCCGGGACCTGATTTCATCCACCGCCCAGGCAGGTCGGAAATCCGGCATCATTTTCAGAAACTTGGGAAGCGTTTCAAAGAAAGCGTCAAAATGGGTTTGCGAATTAAACAGGATACGATTGGCAGTCAGCGCGGTGGTCATATCGGTAAATCCGAAATGGACATCCATGGTGTCACCGGGTGCCGGAGGGTATGTGATCTGGCTCTCGTGAAAATAGACCAGGGATGGGGGGCAGCGTGGTCTCAGCAGAGACCGAAAATCAGACAAGCTCATCATGTTACTGGTGATCAAGCCGTCATAGGATTCTATTGAAGGAATCTTCTTTAAGAAATAGAGTGCCGCTCCCCGCATGCGCCACTTCCAGAAACGGGCGGGCATTGTCACCAGATCGATCTGATGGCGCGAGTGCGCCGCCAGCCCTTCCGCAAAATATCGATGGGAACCGCCAAAAAAGGGCTCCAGAAAAAGAAATTTCACCGTTATATCTTTCCTCCGAACCGCGTATGTGATAATTTCACCATCCGTCTCAATAAAAGGAATTTATAAATAGATTAACGAAAAAAATCAAATCCACTATGGAAACCTGGAGACTTCTGGATACGCCGCCCATGACGGCTGCGGAAAACATGGCCATGGACGAAACGCTGCTGGAGCTCAAAAGCGAGGGCAAAACGCCCAATAGCATCCGCTTCCTGCAGTTTTCGCCCAAAAGCGTCCTGGTGGGGTATCATCAGTCGGTGACAGAGGAAATTCGTGAGGAATACTGTCTAAAAGAAACCATCGAGATTAACCGAAGAATTACGGGCGGCGGCGCCATCTTTTTTGATGAAAACCAGTTGGGCTGGGAGGTCATTTGCAGCAAAGCCTTTTTCAACGTTCATCTTCCCACAAGGCGTCTTTTTAAAACCCTCTGCAGCCCCGTCACCACATCGCTTTCCATGTTTGGGATTCAGGCTGAATTCAGACCTCCGAACGATATTGAAATAGAAGGCAGAAAGATTTCAGGCACCGGGGGGACGGACGCCAAAAGGGCTTTTCTGTTTCAGGGCACCATGCTGGTGGATTTTGATGTGGATACCATGCTGCGGGCCCTTCGCATCCCCGTGGAAAAGCTGAAGGCCAAGGAAATTGATTCCATCAGAGAACGTGTGACCTGTTTGAACTGGGAACTGGGTTATACACCGCCGCTTCCGCATATCAAGTCCGCCATCAAACATGGATTTGAAAAAGGCTTGGGCATACGGCTCGTACCGGGAGAAATGACTTCTGATGAGCAACTTCTTTTCAAAAAGAAATTGCCCTATTACCAATCCCGGCAGTGGATACACGCCGTCAACCCCAGATTTCAAAAACGGGACGCCGTCCAATCCGCCTACAAAGCCGAAGCCGGGATGATCCGCTTTACACTGGTAGTCAACCTGCCGCAGAAAAGGCTTAAAGATATCTACATCACCGGCGATTTTCTCTCTTTTCCATCCCGCGCTCTTTATGGCCTGGAAGCGGCGCTCCGGGGGTCGCCCTTGGACCGGGAACATCTGTACAGCATCATCCGCTCATTTTTTGATAAAAAAAAGATCACGATTCCAGGACTTGGTTTCCATGAATTTGTCGTGCCTCTGGATCAGGCCCTTGAAAAAATCAAGATTGCGGATTTCGGGCTCAGCCTCAGACAGTGCAACCAGATTTCGGTAGCCAATGGATCCTTTGAAACGGTCATTCAAAAAAAGCCATCCGTACTGCTGCTCCCCTATTGTGCCAAACACACGGACTGCGGTCTTCGTTACCATAAAGGCTGCAAGATCTGTGGTGAAGATGGATGTACCATTGGACCTGCCTGGACCCTGGGTCTCAAAGATTGCATGAAGGTGGTGAGTATCATCAATTTTGAAGATCTTTGGATTGAACTGCAGAAAATGAAGAAAAATGGCGTGCAGGCCTACATCGGCTGTTGCTGTCAGCCCTTTTTTGCAAAACACGTGGAGGATTTTAAAAAAGCGGGTCTGCCCGGCATCCTCCTTGATATCGACAACACCACCTGCTATGACCTGGACCAGGCCAGAGAAGCTTACGCAGGAAAATTTGAAAGCCAGACCCGCGTCAATCTGAAACTCCTCGATACGGTTCTTAAAGCAGCTTTCGGCTGAAAGCGCTTTTTGAATTCTTGGTCACCAAAAAAGGGGTAAACCGGCATTTACAAATGAAACCCGTTACCTGCGACATTCTGATTATAGGGGCAGGACCCGCCGGGTCCTCCGCAGCCGTTTCCGCCGCCAAAAAGGGAATGGACGTGCTGGTGGTGGAACAACGCGCTGAAATTGGTGTCCCGGTTCAGTGCGCTGAATATATTCCCGCTCCACTCGTGGGGCAACTCAACATGGGAACCGGCTTTGTCGTCCAGAAAGTTTTGAAGATGCGGTCCATTTTGCCCGATGGCTTCACCACGGAAATGGCCGCACCCGGATTTATGATTCATAGGGACCGTTTTGACCAGACCCTTGCCCAAATGGCACTCAAACTGGGGGTCAGGTTCCTGCTTTCGGCCAAAGCTGCAGAACGAACGGAAAAAGGGCATGTGGTCATAAAAAAGGCGGTTGGCGAAACGCACATCATCGACCCCCGCATTATCATAGGAGCGGATGGCCCAAGGTCAAGAACCGCCTCCTGGTGCGCCGTTTCGACCCGGGATCTTCTTCCGGCGGTACAATATAGCTTGAAATTGCGCACCCCTATGACTCACACCGAGGTATATCTTTCACCGGACTTTTACGGGGGGTATGGATGGCTTTTCCCCAAAGGAGAAACGGCCAATGTGGGCCTCGGCCTGAAGCGACATAATGCCCCTTTGAAAGGAATTCAAGCATTGTTGGTGGAATTCGTGGAAAAACTTCGAAAGACAGGTAAAATAGAAGGGCAACCCTTAGGTTCCAACGGCGGCCTGATTCCCACAGCCCCCCTTGAAAAGGCGGTTTACGGCAACATTTTACTGGCGGGAGACGCGGCAGGCCACGCCCATCCCATTACGGGGGCGGGTATATTCACGGCTGTTTCCTGTGGCCGAATGGCCGGCCGGTGGGCGGCAGAAGCCATCAAAAAGAAAGACTTAGGTATATTGAGCAAATATGACCATGAGTGGCGGGATCTGTTTGGCCATACCCTCGACCGCGCCCATGAAAAACGCCGAATCATGGAAAAGCAATGGGCATGTTTTGATCAAATCATCAAATCCTGCTGGATCGGTTTTCGAGAGTATTATCATGAGCATGCGCCCGATGAGCAATGACACGGTCTTTGAAAAAGCGCGACACGCCGGCTGGGAGGCCCTTGGCAGAAAGATCACCTTCTACCTGCCGGGAATGTTTCGGTGTGACGGTGTAACGGGGAAGTACCCCGGCATCAGTATTACCGGCCGCCACTGCAGTCTCTCCTGCGACCATTGCGGCGGCGTCATCCTTAACACCATGATCTCAGCCGAAAAGCCGGATGAACTGGTGCGAAAATGCATTCAACTGGATCGTAAAGGTCACCTTGGGGTTCTTCTGAGCGGCGGATGCACGGAGAAGGGAGAACTACCCTGGAAAAGATTTATTCCCGCCATTACCCGGATAAAACAGAAGACAAACCTCTTCATTTCCGTCCACAGTGGACTGATCGACCATGAAACGGCACTGGCACTCAAGAGAGCCGGTGTTGACCAGGCCCTTATTGATGTCATCGGAGACGATAGCACATACAAAAGGGTGTACCATGTGCCCTTTGGCGTAAATGAAATTGAAAAATCCATGGCAGCGCTTGATAAAGCAAAGCTTCCAACGGTACCCCACGTGGTGTGTGGTTTGAATTACGGCCGAATAACCGGTGAAGAACAGGCGTTGGAAATGATTTCCGGTTTTCCGGTTTCGCAATTGGTGATTGTGTCTCTCATGAACCTTGCCGGCACCAAAATGGAAAAGACAACGCCTCCGGATGCACACCATGTGGCCCGCATCATTAAGAAGGCTCGCGCACTCATGCCCAAAACCCCGATCAGCCTGGGATGCGCCAGAGAGCGGGGAAATGTTCTCATGGAAAGGCTGGCCATCGATGCAGGTATCAACCGGATGGCACTCCCATCGGAAGAGGCTTTGCAAAGATCGAAATATTACGGTCTTGAGATCCACTATCAAAAGACCTGTTGCTCCGTTCCCAAAGACTTTTCCGGTGCAAGCTGGAATGACCCCATAAATACTACCGAACCACCAAAATAACAAAAGGAGAAAAATGCCCAACACAGAAGACATCAATGCACTGGAAAGTCCAGAATATCTTCGAATGAGCCTTGCGGCAGCCATGACCCTGGGGCTGAAACCGGGTCGATTCCACCGTAATGCCAAATTGTATTGCATTAACCTGCTGCTTACCTATCGTGGCGGTTGTGCCGCAAGATGTGCCTATTGCGGACTTTCCAACAAGCGAAAAGGACCCTACAGCAGTAAAAGCTTCATTCGAGTGACTTGGCCAACCCATTCATTGTCCGAGATCATTAGCCGGATATCCGACCGTCAGCAGAGGGTCAAACGAATCTGCATCTCCCAAATCACCAACCGACGTTCCATCCAGGACACCAAAGATATTTGCGCCAAATTGCGGTCCAGTTTTGACATCCCCGTCTCCCTGCTCATTTCTCCCACCATTGTATCAAACAAAGACCTGATGGATTTCAGGGATGCCGGTGCCGATAAAATCGGCGTGGCCATTGACCTGGCAACTCCGGAACTGTTTGATCAATTCCGCGGCAAGGGTGTGGGGGGGCCGCATCATTGGGATACCTATCGGCGCTGCCTTTCGGATGCCGTCAAAATTTTCGGAAAACGGAATGCCGGGAGCCACTTTGTCACCGGAATGGGCGAAACCGAAAAGGAGATGGTGTCAGCCATTCAGGATATTCAGGATGCGGGGGGGTGGACACACCTGTTCTCATTCTTCCCAGAGGCCGATTCGCAGATGAAGGATCGTCCCATGCCCGCAATGGATCACTACCGACGCATTCAATTGGCAAGATACTTGATGGATGAGGGAATCAGCCGTGCAGAACAAATGACCTTCGACACATCGGGCCGTATTCGCGATTTTGGTCTTTCACAAGATAAACTGGACCGCATCATTGACTCTGGCAAACCCTTTCGCACCAGCGGCTGCGAAGGGTATGATGGCGAGGTCGCCTGCAACCGCCCCTATGCCAACTCAAGACCCGGACCGGATATCCGAAATTTTCCCTTTCCGCCCAATGCGGAAGATATTCACCGAATACGGCGCCAAATGCGCATGGCTGAATCATAATTTCTCTTAGCAAATAGCAATCCCCACAAAAATACTTTACCTTGATTCAATTGATGTCATTGAATTCCGGTCGTATATGTGTTAGCTTAGGTAAAAAATGAGATTGACTATCAGGAGGGAGAAAATGAAACGATTTTACATCTGGATTGCTGTCCTTTTCATTACCGGTTTATGGGTTACAGGAAATTCTCCCAGCGCCGGGAATGCGGGCACCATGGACTTGATCACCAAACTGGTGGGTACACTGGGAATTACGGAAGAACAAGCTGAAGGCGGTGTCGGCGCGCTCTTTAACAACGCCAAAGAGAACCTCAGTACCGAGGACTTCACCAAAGCGGCGGATGCTGTACCCGGTGTCGACAAGTACATGGCTGAAGCCCCGTCCACCGATTCGGATGAGGGCGCCGGCGGACTTCTTAAAAGTGGTCTCTCCTCGCTGGGAGGAGGTGTTTCCAAGATGGGAGACATGGCGGGACTTGCGGGTGCCTTTTCAAAGCTCGGGATGAACACGGATACCATGACCAAGTTCATACCCGTTGTTGTCGACTACATGGACTCTGAAGCGGGCTCAGGCGTAGCGGGACTTTTAAAGGGTTTGTGGCAATAGGAACTTGAACTAAGACGGTCGAAATGCCCGCCTTGACTCTAAGAATTGACCGGTGATATTATATATGAAAAATTGTGGATGAGGTTTTAAGGTTTTCCATGGAAAAGGTACTAAGCATTACCGATCGAATCGAAGACAAAAAACGACAGAAACAGATCAAGAGCAATCGAAATAAGTTTGATGCCGTCCAGCGACTGCTTCAATGTGGTTCATGTCATTTTAAATGTGCCATGTGCGGCCGTCACGCCGAGGAAGGCGAATCTTCGAATTCGGACAAAAAGCTTCAAACCGAATTCAGGTTATGTGAAAGCTGCGGCGCTGAATTTGAAGATTACATCAGAATTTCTGAAAAAAAGGTTAGCCCCCACGATGTTTTCTGGCACAACAGGGAATGGCTGGAAATGTGGTCTTGCTGGGTGGCATACCAGCGATCCCTCAATAGATTCAGAAAGTCTTTAAACATGACGCAGTTGCCGGATAACGAATGCACGTAAAAAAGGCCCGCCGGGGTTTCATATCTTGGGACCTGTGGAACCGGCATGTTCATCTTTTATTCAATGTGCTCAGACCGTTTTGTGATTAATTGGAAATGATTCATGTGATGGAGGTAACCCGATGTTTGGAATAGGCATGCCGGAACTGATTATCATCTTAATCATCGTGCTCATTATTTTTGGGGCCAAGAAACTGCCTGAAATAGGCAGCGGAATCGGAAAAGGGATCAAGAATTTCAAGAAAGCGACGCACGAAGCAAAAAATGAAATTGAGGAGCCCCAGGAAAACGAAAATGATGAAAAAGAGGATAAAGCCTAATTCGAATGGCCCTGATCGGCCCCTGCCGCTCTCTGACGAGCGGCAGGGGCTTTTTTTTAAAAAGGAATATCGTCTTCAGGAAGATTTTGTGGTGGTTCCTCGGGATAATTGTCTTTCACTTCGCCACCACCCATGCCGTCACCCGGAGAGCCCAACATCTGCATGTTAAGCGCGAGGATCTCAGTGGTCCAACGTTTATTTCCCTCTTTATCTTCCCACGATCTGGTCTGAAGCCTGCCTTCAATGTAAACCTGCCGCCCTTTTTGTAAATACTCACCGCATATTTCTCCCAGCCGGCGCCATGCGACAACTTTATGCCATTCCGTCTGTTCCTTTTTTTCTCCGGTACTCTTGTCTTTCCATTCTTCCGATGTAGCAATGGAGAAATTCGCCACCGCAACACCGCTTGGCGTATACCGTACTTCAGGATCCGCCCCCAATCTTCCGATTAGTATTACCTTATTGACACCTGACATATTTTATTGCCCTCCTTTCTCATTTCACTCACAGGACTCACCAAGAAAATGCTTAATTTCTTTCATTACCACAGGGCATGGAAACAAGTCAAAGGCATTCATCATCTCCCGGGATAGTGAAAAAATGCAATTCCCTGTTGACTGAAATATTTCAAACGTTTAAGGTAGTGCTTATTAGAGATTGATCAACCATCTGATTATAGGAATAAAATTTGACGAGGTACAACCCGTGTTAAAAATCATACCACTGGGAGGGCTGGGTGAAATCGGCCTGAATATGATGATCATTCAATACGATTCCCACATGGTGGTCATCGATGCAGGATTGATGTTCCCGGATGACTACATGCCCGGAGTGGATCTGGTCATACCCGATTTCACTTTTTTGAGGGAAAACCGGGAAAAACTGAGAGGCGTTATTCTCACCCACGGCCACGAAGACCATATCGGCGCCATGCCTTTTCTGCTGAAAGAGTTTCCGGTACGCGTTTTCGGCACTGGATTTACACTGGACCTCCTCAGGGAAAAGCTGAAGGAACACGTCCTGCCCCTGGATGCCGACTTAAAAACGGTAATCCCCGGTGAAATGCAGGAAATCGGTCCATTCAGAGTGGAATGGATTCGTGTCAACCACAGCATCGTCGACGGAGCGGGTCTGGCCCTTGAAACCCCCGAGGGGACCATCCTTCATTCGGGAGATTTTCGAATAGATCCCACCCCGGTGGATGAGCAGCTCACGGATCTTATCCGTTTTGCACATTATGGGGAAAAGGGTGTGCTGGCATTTCTCTCCGATTCCACCAACGCTGAAAAGGAGGGCTACACCCTCAGTGAACGGGACGTCAAAAAGACACTCAGGGATTATTTTCTGGCATGTCCCGGCAGACTGATCGTTGCCAGTTTTGCATCGAATATCACCAGAATTCAGGAAGTCATTTCCCTGGCGGAGGAGTTTGGCCGAAAAGTCGTTTTCAATGGAAAAAGTATGATCACCAATGTGGGGATCGCCAAAGAACGCGGGTTCATCCATTTTCCCGAGGATCTCGAAATCGCGGAAAAAAAAATGCACGCGCTTCCCGACCGGCAAGTGGTCGTGATCACCACCGGCAGCCAGGGAGAACCCATGAGTGCCCTCAGCCGAATGGCCAGAGAGCAGCACAAAGGCATCAAAATACACAGCGGTGACACCATCATTCTTTCGTCCAAATTCATTCCGGGCAATGAGAAAGCGATCACATCGGTGATCAACAAATTATATGGCCTGGGAGCGGAAGTGATTTACGAAAATGTTTCCGATATTCATACCTCAGGACATGCCAGGAAGGCAGAATTAAAGACCATGTTGAGCCTCGTCAAACCACGGTATTTCATCCCCATCCACGGTGAATATCGTCACCTGGTCAAACACGCCAAAATCGCCTTCGACATGGGGATGGACGAAAAACATGTGCTTATTGCACGGGATGGGGATGTGATCCGTTTTAATGAGGGCAATGGAGAAATAGCGGACACCATACCGACAGGGCGGACGTTCGTTGACGGGAAAGGGGTTGGCGATATTGAAGAAACCGTGCTCAGGGATCGGCAAAAGCTGAAACGTCACGGCATGGTGGTGGTCCAAATGGTCTTGGATGAGCAAACCGGCAAAATTCTGTACGGTCCGGAAATGATTTCCCGCGGTTTCGTATTTGAAGACCAGGGACAGTTTATCCTTGAGGATGCCCAATGTATCGTGTTAGAGGTAGTCGATGAAATCGAAACCCCTTTGCCCGTGGATCGCAAAGGGCTGGAAGCGGAAATACGCAAGAGGTTAAAACGTTTTTTCTATAACGTCATAGAGAGAAACCCCCTGATCATTCCGACCATTATCACCGTATGAACGTATAAAGAGATGAAAAAAAAGAAATCGTCACCCCCCAAATCCGACAAAAAGCAGACCCGGAACAACTCAGTACACCCTATAAAAGAAGGGCATCCGCTGAAAAAGGAAATCAGGGGGATCGTTTTTCTGCTGCTGGCGGTTCTCATCGGCGGCAGTCTTCTTTCCCATTCTCATTCCGATAAGCTTTTCTGGAACGTTGCAGGCCATTTGGGCAAAGCGCACAATTTGTTTGGAACGGTCGGTGCTCACGTGTCCGGTGGTCTGTTCGACCTGCTGGGGATTGGCGCTTTCTGGGTGCCGTTGATCTTTTTTGTATTGTCCTTTATCACTTTCAAGGGCCGATCCCTTTCATCACCGGTCAAAGGGATGATTACCGTGTTGATCATGCTGGCCTCATTTTCAGCCCTGTTGAGTCTTCGATTTGAAGAGGGTCTTTACTACCGGGGAACCTTCATGGCGGCAGGCGGACTCGTCGGCCTTCATATGGCGGGATTATCCATCACCATCCTCAATACTTTCGGATCCTACGTTTTTCTGGCAGCCATATTCGCCATATCGCTGCTGATGGTGACCCGCCTCTCTTTTGGTTGGATTTTTTCACGAATCGGATTGTGGATATTGGGCATTTTCAAAAAAATCAGGGAGATCCTCACCAAGAGAAAGGAGCGTAAAAAAAGGGCACAGAAAACGCTGGAGGCACGGGGCAAAATCAAAAAAAAGCCCAAAGTGAACATCGTTGAAACAGCAATAAAAGCCCCTCCTCCCCCACCCCGGCAGGAGAAATTTTCATTCATGCAAAAACCGGGAGATTTTCAACTCCCGACCCTTGATCTTCTGAATACCCCTCCGAAAGATAGGAACGTCACCTTTCAACGGGATGCGCTGGAGATGAATGCCCGTCGTTTGGAAAAAAAGCTTGAGGACTTCGGTGTTGACGGGGAGGTGGTGGAAATTCTGCCCGGCCCGGTCATCACCATGTACGAATACAAGCCCGCACCCGGTGTCAAAATCAGTAAGGTAGCGGGACTTTCCGATGATCTGGCACTTACCCTGAGAGCGCAAAGCATCCGTATCGTGGCGCCCATACCGGGCAAAGCGGCCATCGGCATTGAAATCCCCAACAACCAGCGGGAAACCGTCTATTTGCAGGAAATGCTTTCCAGTTCCGCTTATACCGACACCAAAAGCAAACTTCCCATTGCCCTGGGAAAGGACATTACCGGTTCCGCCGTGGTAGCCGATCTGGCAAAAATGCCGCATCTTCTGGTGGCGGGGGCCACCGGAACCGGCAAGAGCGTCTCCCTCAACGCCATGATTCAAAGCCTGCTCTTTTCGCTCTCCCCTGAAACAGCACGATTTCTGATGGTGGACCCCAAACGCATCGAATTATCCGTTTACCAGGATATTCCCCATCTGCTCCATCCCGTGGTAACCCAGCCCAAAGATGCCAACAAGGCCCTCAAGTGGGCCGTTAGAGAGATGGAACGGCGATATATGCTGCTGTCGGACCGGGGTGTGAGAAATATTGACTCCTACAACCGAAAAATCGTGAAGGAGGACAACCCTAAAGATTCGGCCGAAGAGAACGGCCAGGACCGGGGTATTGATCGGCATCTTCCCTATATCATCATTATCATTGATGAACTGGCGGATCTCATGATGGTCAGCTCAAAAGAAGTGGAGGAATCCATTACCCGGCTGGCCCAGATGGCCCGCGCTGCCGGCATTCACCTGATCATCGCCACCCAGCGTCCCTCAGTCAATGTGCTCACCGGCATCATCAAGGCCAACTTCCCTACCCGCCTGTCCTTCCAGGTATCCAGCAAAGTGGACTCCCGAACCATTCTGGACACCAATGGTGCGGAACATCTTTTGGGCGATGGCGATATGTTATTTATGCCACCGGGCGTGGGCCGCATCATGCGTATTCATGGCGCCTACATCTCCGAGGAAGAAGTGAAAAGGGTGGCTGATTTCTTGAGAAACCAGAAAAAACCCGACTATGATGAAACGATTCTTTCCCATATGGAAGAAGATGACCTCAAGATTGACGAACCCCTTGACCTGGACGAAAAATTCGATGAAGCCGTGGAAGTGGTCTGTCAATCCGGGCAGGCTTCCATCTCCATGTTGCAGCGCAGACTAAGGGTCGGCTATAACCGCGCCGCAAGAATGATTGAAGCCATGGAAGCAGAGGGGATTGTGGGACCATCGGACGGGGTCCGCCCGCGGGATGTATATGGCAGGAAAGGAGGATAACATGCGCAAAATACTCTTTATGGTGCTATTGTTGATACTGCCGATCAACTCGGCAACCTTTGCAGAAGATACCCTTTCGACAATACTTCAGGGGATCAGGAACCGCTATGGAACAACCTCCGGTCTTTCGGTACCTTACACCCGTGAAGTCATTACCCGTTCCATGAGCATGCTGGGCAATCAGGCCAAAGGAGATCTGGCATCGGGGATCATTTACTTCAAGCCACCCCATTTCCTGAGGCTGGACCAGGAGAAACCGGTCGTTGAAAGGATTATCGCCAATGCCAGCATTCTCTGGTGGTACACCCCACAAAAAAAAGAAGCACACCAGTATAAAACAAAAGATTTCGGTAGGGAACTCAGACTGCTCAGTGATATCTTCCGCGGCTTGGTGGACGTAAACGACAGTTTTAAGGTGGCGTTACAGGAAAAAGATGAAAAAGGGAATTATGAAATTGTTCTGGTCCCCGACCCGCCCTGGCAGGAAATTGACCGCATTGCCTTGACCGTAAGCCCCGAACACGAAATTAGAAGCGTTCGCATTTTCAACACATTGGGCAGCGTTACCCGATTCAATCTCGGCCAATTTACGTTGGTAAAAACCTTTGAAAAAGGATTCTTTGATTTTGTTGCACCTCCCGGAGTCAACCTCATTTTAGAATCCTCTTGATTTTTTTCGGCAGATGAAACGGACAAGCGACTTCAATAATAGTTCCTGGCATTAAGGGAGTCCATATGGAGAGCACCCTGAAAGAAATGGCTGCGGTGGTTCAAAACGCACCGTCGGTTTTACGGAACATCAAAGCGCGAACCGAAAAAAAAATGATCGGCTATTTTTTTCCGGTCGTTCCCGAGGAGATTCTCTTCGCGGCCGGAATCCATCCGGTTCAATTGTATCCCCATCTGCAGGAACCCATCACCCTGGCGGACGACCATCTTCAAATGTACCTCTGTGCCTATTTGAGGGCGGAATGGGACCAGATATTGAAGGGAAAGCATGCTTACCTGGACGGCGCCGTCATCCCTCGAAGTTGCGAGGCAGTCACGTTTCTCTATCAAACCTTTAAGCGGCACAATCCTTTTGAATTCATCGACTATCTGAATATTCCCTGGAAAAAAAGCGCCAACACATTACGGTTTTTCACCAAGGAACTGGAACGGGTCAAAAAGAACCTTGAAAATTTTATTCATGGGGAAATCACCGTTGACGCCCTTACCGATGCCATCACCCTTTACAATCAAAACAGGTCGCTGTTAAAAAAAGCCTGTGATTTAATGAAAGCACATAACCCACCCTTTTCGGCTCATGACCTTTTTAACATGGTTATGAGTGGATTCGTCCTGGATAAAAAAGAACACACCCAAATGATGACCGAACTTTTGAACCATGTCGAAGAGACCGTCACCGTTTCCGACCCGTCACCGGTAAGAGTTCTTCTCTCGGGGGGATGTGTGATTGATACCCGGTTGTTTGACATCATCAGCGCCGCCGGGGCTTTGACGGTTGCCAATGACTGCAATAATGGTAGCAGATCCATGGAAACCTTTGTGGCAACAGGGAAAGACCCTATGGAATCCCTTGCGGCAGCCTATATGGCGGTGCCCTGCGGATTTGATACCGCAATCGAAGATCGTTTTTCAGTTATGGCGGATAGCATCCAGCAATATTCGGTAG
>JAJDOH010000318.1 GCA_022340265.1 Deltaproteobacteria bacterium
AAAAACCTGACTGCCGAAGAGAACGCTTCGGGATATTTCATCAGCACCGTATCCAGGGAGGTGAACCTCTCCCAGAAGACCATACGTGAGTATGAAAAAATGGGGCTGGTGAAACCGAGGCGGGAACCCAGGACCAACAATCGGATATACTCCGATTTTGATATCGCCCAGATACGTCAGATTTCGCATCTGATTCATCAAGAGGGCTTTACGCTGCCGTGCATCAAGCGTTTGCTTCAACTGGCTCCCTGCTGGAATGTCTTCGACTGTGACGCCAAAGAAGCGTGTTCCGCCTATAAATTTCCCTACAAGCGCTGCTACGAAGTTAGACAGACAGAGGAAACCTATTGTGACGATTCCTGTGATCACTGTGCCATCTATGTCAATCGTTCAAATAAAAAGGCAAAAGTTCTGGAAAGTCCCATTCAAAAAAAGCGGTAAAAGCGCACCAAACCCTTGTTCGATAACGCCCGGCACCGCCTCGAAGTGCCCGGACATCTAAACGGATCACCCGGAAAAAATGGACCGGTCACAAAAAAAAGCGCCTGTTTCCACCCAAATCAGCAACACGCTCCTGGACATCGGCTACAGGGGCCTCATCGATCTGTTGCCCTGCTATCTCTCCATCCAGGATCGTTCCATGAACATTCTCTTTGCCAATGAAAATTTCAGAAAGGACTTTGGTGAAGGGGTGGGAAAACCATGCCACAGGGTTTATAAGGGGAGCGATGAAATCTGCGATACCTGCCCGGTACGGGAATCCTTTAAAGACAAACAGATACACATCAGCGAAGAAAACGTTCATTTATCCGATGGTGAGCTGACCCAGTTAATCGTCTATTCGGTCCCTGTTCTGGACATGCTGGGCAATGTGCAGGCGGTGATGGAAATGTCCACAAACATCACCCGGGTAAAGCAACTGCAGAAAGAACTGACTTTTCTGGGACAATCCATTGCTGTTTTGTCCCACGACATGAAGAACATGCTGGAGGGCGTTCAGGGGGGGAGCTATGTCCTTGAAGAAGGTTTGAAAGATGGCGACATTGCCCTTGCCACCAGAGGGTGGGATATTGTAAAAAGAAACATTGGTGAAATTTCCAATATTGCCCAGAATATTCTATACTCCTGTAAGAAACGGGATATCGAACGGCATGAGGTTTCTCCCGGAGAAATCATAGGGGATGTGGTGGCCCTGTTCCGGGAAAAAGCCGCCACCATGGGTATCGAGCTGGCATATTATTCAGACCCGGCCCTCCCTTCGGTCAACCTGGATCCTGCCAGCATGCGGCGGGTCTTGAGCAACCTCATCTGGAACGCCCTGGAGGCATGCAAGCAGGACAAATCGAAAGATATGCACAGCGTTATGGTCCGAGCCGTTTCCCACGACCGGGCCTGCTGCATTTTTGAACTGGAAGATGACGGCATCGGCATGGATGAAGACCAGATCGACAACATTTTTGAGGAATTCTATTCGGGCAAAGGAAGCGGCGGCACGGGCCTGGGACTTTTCGTGGCGGACAAGATCGTGCGTGAACACGGCGGAAAAATAGAAGTATTGTCCGCTCCGGGCAAAGGAAGCACCTTCAGGGTCCTGTTGCCCATGAAACAGTCCTGAAATGGAAACCGCCCCCGTTCTGAAATCATTCAGGGATAATTCATACTCATCAACCCTTCACCACAGTCTCTAAAAAAGAGGAGGGCTTTATGGCTAAAACGGCTAAGATCCTTATCGTGGACGACAATCAGGATCTGCTCTTTACGATGGAAACCTTTTTGAAACGTAACGGCTTTGATGTACAGACCGCCGATGACGGTCAGAAAGGGCTGGCTTTGATTAAAGGGTCCCATCCCGACCTGATTCTTCTGGATATCATGATGGAAACAACTTTTTCCGGCCTTGATGTCTGCAAAGCCGTCCGAGCTGATGCCAGCCTGAACCACATCCCCATCATCGGCATATCGGGAATCGGCCATGAGATGGGCATTCAAATCGACAAATGGGGCGATGACGACTATTTCAGTGTTGACGAGTTTTTTGAAAAACCGGTGGATCGGGAAAAACTTCTGGAACGAATCAAGGTGCGGTTGAAAAAAGGCGTCATCAAAAGAGGCCATCCGGACCTGTAACACGCTGTATCGCCGGTACCTCATGCCGGTGAAGGGATCGGGCCTGATTTTGAATGAACCTCCCGCCAAAAAATCAAAGATTCAAAAAAAAGCACTCCTGAAAGCGGCCGTTCTCGTTGCCTTTATCCTTGCTGCCATTGCCGTGGCAAGGTTTACACCCGTAAGGGAATACCTCACCGCCGATGCCTTGGGAAGGCTGCTGGCATCAGCGGGCGTCTGGGCACCCGTGGCCTACATGGTGGTCTATGGGGTGGGCGTGTGCTTCTTTTTACCGGGAACCCTTCTGACCGGCCTGGGAGCCGCCATCTTCGGACCCTATTACGGCTTTTTTTATGTGTGGATCGGGGCCATGCTGGGGGCCAGCGCCGCCTTTTTCATCGGCCGAACCCTGGGCCGGGGATTCGCGTCATCCTTAATTGGAAACCGTCTGAAAAAATATGACGACGCCATTGAGCGAAACGGCTTTGCAACGGTGCTGTACCTGCGCCTCGTATATTTTCCCTTTACTCCCATGAACTTCGGCATGGGGCTCACCAAAGTCAGCTTCCGGGACTATTTCTTCGGCACGGGCCTGGGCATCATCGTCGGCACCTTTATCTTCACTTTCTTCGTCGGCACGCTGAAAGAGGTGTGGGCTTCCGGTAACTGGGGTGAGTTGATCTCATTCAAGGTCTTTTTCTCCGTGGGGCTGTTCATTTTTTCCTTCTTCATCCCCAAAATCATCAAGAAACTGAAAAAGGAGTCCCCCTCCCCCTGAAAGCAAACAACGAACATCAAACAAGGAGCATCGACCATGTCAGCACCCGCCACTTACAATCGCAATGCCGTCGGAAGACACTGGCATCTGAGGGACATTCCCGCCGAATGGCAAGGGTATGCCATCCTCCTTCAGGGAGATCTTGACCGCGACCAAATACTGGAGGAAGGGGAACTGGACGAAGTTGACTGGATTGCGTTTTCCGAAGCCGTTGAAGATTTTCAGCATCTTGCGGGGGTCGACCCCACCGATGCCAAACTGGGCCCCAATACTTTAAAGCGTCTTCAGGAGATGTTTGTCCTTCCCGCGCAAGATGTCCTGCTGGAAGTCGGCAGCGATCTTATCTTTAAACCCTCCGAAACCCCTGTCAGCGAACCCCCGGGGCCTGAAATTATCGGAAGGACCCTCGAAGAAAAACGCATCTGCCGTCTCTGGAACCGGTACGGCAAGGCCATAGACCAACAGGCCCGCGCCAACGGTCTTACAACAAACAGCGCACTGGCGGTCTTTTCCGTGGAATCGGGAAGCGCCTATGACCCGGCCACGGGCCTTCTCATCATCCGCTACGAACCCCATA
>JAJDOH010000086.1 GCA_022340265.1 Deltaproteobacteria bacterium
TATAGGAAAGACCCATGTAAAAATAGGCTTGGGGAAGATCGTTCTCCCATTGTAATGCATCCTTAAAACATTCTTCTACCTGTTCCAGCCATCCCGGTTTTTGACGCATGGTATAAAGACGCATATAGCCCACGTAAGCCATGGCTTTTTGTTCTCCATTACTTGCATCGTCTCTCGCTTTCCGCATGGCGTCAAATGCCGATTCGAATTGTTGCTTTTTCCCATAAACAAGCCCCAAACCACGATGCGCGGCGCTGTAAAACGGATCCAGTTGAAGGGCCAGTTCAAATTCCCTTCGTGCGTCGGCATCATAGTTCTTTTGAAGGAATTTAAAGCCGCTGGATACATGATGCGCAGGGGTGTCCAGAACGTCTTCGGGGGCTCTGGGGGTCTGCGTACAACCCAGTACCAAAAGAAAGGCCAACAGGAAAGCGGCAAGGATTTTGCGAAACATTCTTGTCGATATAGGGCCCATTGGACTGCCTCCGTAGATCGTTGCCCGGATTCATCAAGCCGGAAAAACTGCGTGTTTTAAAGGTCTTCAAGAAATCTCAAGAATCTAGCCACCATCTTGAAATAGAAAATTAATGCCAAAAGGTCAAGCGCTTTCCGTCAGAAAAGCGCGAATCATTCTTTCAATCAGAACCGGGTTTAACGGATCTACGGGAATCATGTCCGGTTCCGCTCTGAACCAGGTCATTTGTCGTTTTGAATATCTTCTGGTATCCTGTTTAAGTGTTTCCATCGCTCTTTCGAGGGGCCACTCCCCTTGAAGATATTTAACAATATGGCGGTATCCGATGGCGGTCATGGGTTTCAGATGAGGAGCATAACCCCTTTTGATGAGATGCTCCGTTTCTTCAATGAGACCATTGGCCATCATTTTTTCAGTTCGTTTGTTAATGCGCTCATAAAGTTGTTTCTTTTCCATTTTCAGACAGAGTTTTAGCGCCTGAAATTCCTGATTTTTGAATTGGTGTTTTTTCAGCAAATCAGAAGAGGAACAACGGGTCTGCTCCATGATTTCAAGTGCTCTGATAATCCGAACACTGTCATTGGGATGTATCGATTCAGCTCTTTCAGGGTCCAGCTTAGCGAGTTTCCGGTGGAGTTTTGGTGCTCCCTGAACATGACATTCCTCATGTAACCGTTTTCGAAGCACCGGGTTCACGGGGGGCAACTCAACCAAGCCTCCCAGAAGCGATCGGATGTAGAGTCCGGTGCCTCCCACGACAAAGCAGGGAATCTTTTTTTCACAAAGCCCTTTCGCCAGTGGTAGAGCCATTTGGCGGTAACTGGCCGCATTGAAGTTTTCATGGGGGTCCACAACATCAATCAGGTGATGGGGGATGCCGCGGCGTTCTTCGAGAGCAGGTTTGGCGGTACCCACGTCCATGAACCGGTAGACTTGCATGGAATCTGCATTAATGACCTGGGCACCCAAAGATAGTGCCAGTTCAACGGCCAGTGAGGTCTTTCCGCTGGCTGTAGGACCCGCAATGACAACGATTCTTGGTTTTGAGGGACCCGCCATGAAAATCTTCTCTCTGTCAAATAAACAAGGCCTTTATAAGGTGCCGGTTTACATCTTGCGGTCTTTTCAGTGCCAAAAGATTTATACAATTCTCTTAAACAGTTTGTTCAATTCAAAATAAGTGAAGCTTTTGAATATGGGCCTTCCATGGGGGCAATTTGTGGGCAGATCCATTTCGCTCAACTGTCGCATCAAATCGACCATTTCCGGCGGCGTCAGATGTTGTCCGGCTCGGATAGCACCGTGGCAGGCCATGATCTTAATCGCCTCATCCGTTAGGTGGGTCCCTTCAAGCGGCACACCTTCATCCAGCTTTGAAATAAACTCGGAAATCAGCGCTTGCCAGTTTGCATCCTTTAGCAAAGCGGGCACTGCCCGCAATAAAAAAGTATTGCCGCCGAAATGATCCAACTCGATGCCCAACTGGGCCAACACATGACCTTTTTCAAGGAGGATGCCCTTTTCTTTGAGAGAAAACTCCATTTCATATGGCAATAACAGATTCTGGATTTCAATCTTGGCTGAACGCAAAGATTTCTGGAGGGTTTCATAGACGATTCTCTCGTGGGCGGCGTGTTGATCCACCAGCAGGAGGCCATCATCCATTTGACACAATAAGTACATATTGCCCAATTGCCCGATAATTTCAGGGGCTTTAAAATCCTTTGAAGGTGCCTTTATGGGAGAGGGGCGCGGTTCACGCACAATGGGCGAAACGTAAGTTTCGACACTTTCAAAAATCGAGGGTTCTGTTTGCGTAACCTCGCCCGATTTCAGATTCGTAAAAGGTTTTGGCCCTTTCGAAAAAGAATGTGTTGCCGGCCTCAGCGTCTGATGGAAGACTGCTGCTACGGCCCTGAACACCTGCTGGCCGTTTTGGAATTTGATCTCCTGTTTGCTGGGATGAACGTTTATATCAATTTGCGCCGGGTCTATGTTGATGAAGACCAGTGCCTGGGGATACCGACCTTTCATCAGACGCTGGCCGTAACCTTCTATGATCGCTTTCGTCACAAAGCGATCTTTGATGTTTCGTCCATTAACATAAACGAACAAGCGGTCGGCCCGTTTTCGGGCGAATTCCGCAGGGGCGGCATGTACCGCAATGTGAAGATCTTTCCGGCCGTTTTCACCGCTCAAAACGGATTCGCCGGCTGCTCTATCCATGAGATGGGAGAGCCGTAAGCGTGGGTTCGGGGATGCCGGCAGATGAAGAATCTCTCTTTCTCCTTCTTCCAGGCAAAAGGAAATCTTTGAAAAAGGCATGGCAGCCCTTAAAACCGTATCCATAATGTGATTCATTTCCGTGCGCGGCGTTTTCAGGAATTTCCGCCGTGCCGGAATGTTGAAAAACAGGTTCTTTACCTCGACAATGGTTCCCTGAGGTGCCCCGACTTCTTCAATACTTAGAAGTTTGCCGCCGGATATGGTAACTCGGTTTCCCAGAAGTGCCTTGTCAGGCAACGAGGTGATTTCCAATCGGGATACTGCCGCCATACTGGGGATGGCTTCCCCTCTGAAACCAAAAGATGTGACACGTGAAAGATCGGAAGCGGTCTTGATTTTGCTGGTGGCGTGTCTTTCGAGACAGAGGAGAAGATCGTCCCTGCCCATGCCGGTACCGTTATCCGAGACTTTGATGAGGCTTTTGCCGCCTCTTTCAATTTTTACGGATATCCTGTCGGCATTTGCGTCGATGCTGTTGTCGATGAGCTCTCTGACCACTGAAGCAGGCCTTTCAATGACTTCACCTGCGGCAATCTGGGAAGCAACTTTCTCCGGCAGGATTCTGATGGCGTTCATAGGTAGAGAAGTTTTTCATCCACATCGAAGTGAGGACTGATGGCGGCATTTCTAAAGATTCTGGGAAAAGATCTTTTCCCCTTTGCCATGAGGAGATTCCCAGCGCCTATGGGATCAAAATGAAGACAGGGGGATGAATCGGGATGTTTCAGGAAATCATAAACCAGTCTGCGCGAGAGATCTACCATTGCGGCCAGATATTCGTGAAAAACCCGTCCCCGTGGTGCCCGTGTCTCGAAGAAAAGATTCCGGGTTGTGTAGAGATAATCTGAAAGTTTGACCGTTTGGGTAAATACGCGTTTTTTGGTTTTGAGACGATTTCTTTTTTTTCCACCGAGAAGTTGTAGCAGGTCATCGCACACCTGGTGGTCCATGTTGAGGACGCCATTGGCAATACTGGTGTAGCCCGTTCCGATCAAATAGTCAGACCGTATTTCCCAGAAAAGATGCCCCATCTTTCGTTTCCCCGGGTAGGCGCTCGTGAGGTTCGGAATAAAATAATTGTGAGCAATGACATCTGCTGCCAGATGCGATAAGAAGCCGAACGCATAGGACATCTCCCGGTCATCGCCTGCGTCGCCCAGGAATTTGAAGCCTCCCTCCCAGTTGTGGGGTGCGCCTGAACGCTTCTTTTTTGCCTTTCCGATAAAAAAATCGGCAGAGAGCGATCCATACAAATATTCAATGGGGAATGCGGTAATGATTCTGCCGATGGATGGCAGAAACTGAGAGGCAGCATCAAGGGAACCCAGAGCGATGGCGGTGTGAACGCCAGGACCCCATGCAAGGGCGTTTTCAGGTCTTAAAAGCTGGATAATGAGATAAACTGCAAAAAAAACCACGAACTTCAAAAAAAGCGTCATAAATTAGAGGACCCCTTTGGATCGTTTCGGATTGAGGTTTCCTTATGAAGAAAATAAACCAAATTGTCTTTTCCCAAACGTATACTAACACAATGTTTTTGGGCGCTCAACGATTTGTTTTCCTTGAGTGACTCAAAGAACCGAAATATTAATCTGATTCTATAAAATAAGGTGATCTTTCTTTTTTTCAAGTCTCTTCTTTCTTTGGGTGCCCAGTCGGGTTTTGGTTTGTCTTGACAGGTCTTAACGGGTGGGTTACACATTCCACGCGAATGATGCCATGGATGAGAATGATAATGCTGCCACTCCCCATATCCGCCAACCGACCTGTCAAAGAAAGGATTGCCTGGGCCGAATTGTGCTTCCAGGAATCCGGTGATCTTTTGCTCGGGGATCAAAAAATTGCGGATCTTCTGGCCGAATTTAACTTGGCCGTCAAATTTTCCAGGCAAAAGATGGATCGATCCGGGGTGGTGGCGTTGTGCCGGGAATGTGACCGGGAAGAGGGCGGCTCCTGTTGTGGTATTGGACTGGAAGAGAAATATGATGCGTGGTTGCTCTTAATTAACAAGCTTTTGGGTGTGGGGCTCCCCCGTAAACGCCAGCAGAAGGACGGTTGTTTTTTTCTGGGGGAAAATGGCTGCTTGCTGAAGGCACGGCATGTGATCTGTATTAATTATGCATGCACGAAAATTACAACCAACGTTCAACCTTCTGTTATTAAAGATCTTCGGGAAGTGGAAGGACAGGAAATAACCTCCCTTTTCATGCTGAATGAACAGGTTAAACGTGTATTTAGAAAATGGATAAAGCAACAAGAAACAGCCTAAAAATGCTCGCAGCGTTCTTTGATGCCAGACAGGTGGGTAACGTCGGGCCCCTGGGATTCAGGCGGTCTACGGATCTGAGTACGCTTCTGGCGTGTACGGAACGTTTGATTGGTGAGCAAATCATTATGCCGGGTCGAAGCACTTTTCTGGACCTGGGATGCGCCGATGGCAGGGTCAATCTATTTTTCAGCTATCTGATGCGGTTATCCGTTGGCGTGGAAATGGAAGAATGGACGTTGGATGAATATGATCCGCTGGAAAAAGAGTTGACCAAAACTTTGATGACATCTGGGATGACGCTTCCGAAAAAAAATCTCCACCTGTTTCATGGAGACGCGATGGATGAAGGGGTTCACGACCGAATCAGTCAAGAAACAGGCCTCAGTCTGTCGGATTTCGATCTTTTTTACACTTACCTGATGATGCACGAAGAGTTTGCGCATATGCTTGCGGAAAAGGCAAAAAAGGGCGCTATCTACATGGTTTACGGTCTGAACCATATTATGCCACGCTACCCGGGATTTCGGCTCATGAAGGCGCTAAGCCCCGTGGAAGGGGTTCTGGCCCTCTACGAAAAAGAGTAACGGATCTTGAGATGAAAAGAGGAAACACAAAATAATGGATATCACTTTTTTGGGAACCGGCAGCGCATGGGGCGTACCGGAAATTAATTGCGATTGCGCTATCTGCCGGGAAATGAGAGCGCAAAAAGAACGACGGGATCGCACTTCAATCCTTTTGGCCGAAAGAGATGCCAACTTGCTCATTGATTGTGGCCCCGATGCGAAAGAACAGCTCTCGCGGAACAAGGTGAAGAAGATCGACGCCGTTTTAATCAGTCATGAACATAATGACCACTATATTGGGCTGGATGAGCTTTTTGTATACAAAAGAGTGCTGCCAAAGGAAATTTTTTCGCCCATTCCGGTCTATTTGACCCATGAGACCCGTGAAGTGGTTGAAATGAGATTTAAGTATCTGGAAAAACTGGGCGTTATCAGGTTCATGGAGATTAAGCCCGGACACTGGTTTGAACAGGGGCCCTTTCGTATTTTTCCATTTAAGACAGACCATGGTACTTTTGCAAAGGGCTCGGTTGGGTTTTTGATTCAGGGCATGGGGCATTCGGGTGATAGCGTAAGGCTTCTGTACACTTCTGATTTTGCTGAGATTCCGGATATGCCCATGGAACTGGTGGGTTGTGATACCGTGATCATGCAGTCCTTCTGGTTGAACGAGCCCGTTGACAACCGGCCGAGTCATATGAGTTTTCAAAATGCCATTGGGTACATCAAACGGCTGAAGCCGCAAGGAGAAACTTTTCTGGTCCATATGGGAGATGCGGACCGGGTGCCGGATGATCCGGCGAACCACATGGCCAAAAAATATGAACCCAAAAGTCCGCTAAAGCCGCTTCAAGGAACGGACCCATATCCTATTCCCGGAAACCAGGTACAGTGGCAGAATACGGTGGACCAAATCCTCAGAGACCATGACATTCCCTATGCCGTCAGGGTGGCGCAAGATAATCTGATGGTTCGGATTTGACGGCTACCCCCTGAAAAAGGGGTTGAATTTCCTTTCCTGCCCTATGGTGCTGTGGGGGCCATGGCCCGGATAGACGCGCAAATCATCGCCAAGGGGAAAGATTTTGTCCATGACCCCTTGAATCAACTGTTGATGGTTGCCACCGGGAAAGTCCGTTCGTCCGATGGAGCCGGCAAACAGGGTATCCCCGGTGAAAACAGCCCCCGGTGCATGAAAGCAGACCCCTCCGGCTGAATGGCCCGGTGTGTGAATTACGGAGAGGGTGAATTTTCCCCATGAAATTTTCTGTCCTTCAAATAAATCTCCGTCAGAAGGAAAACCCAAGGCACCCGCGTCCTGCGGGTGTATCCATACGGGGGCTTTGGTGATGTTTTTCAATTCTCTGGCAGCGCCAACGTGATCCACATGACCGTGGGTGATGAGAATATGGCGGATGTTGAGCCCCAATCTGGAGATTTCCGTCACGATGCGAACGGCTTCATCTCCCGGATCGATGACCACACCCTCTTTGGTTTCATCGCAACCCAAGATATAGCAGTTGGCCTGATAAGGGCCGACCACGATTTTTCTCAGCATGATATTGCCTCAATGAAGGTTGTTTGTTCTAATGATTGCTCTCACGGCATACGCCGCAGCGGACACACTCTCCCACCCTGCAGCCATCCGATAACCTGCCGTCAAGTGCCAGACGGTATTCCCCTTGAAGATGCTTCTTCAAAATTCCATGATCAATGAAATCCCAGGGGAGGATTTCATCAAGATCCTTTTGGCGGTAAACGAAAAAATCGGGATTTATCTGGGAAAGCTGCATGGCCTTTTTCCAGTTCCCTTTCAATTTGTGGGCCCCTAGAAGGATGCTGCCGACTCTTCTGTCCCCGAGGGAGAATAACGCCTGTATATAAGCCCATTTGGGGACATCAGTATTGACCATGATGCCGCCGGATTTAGAAAGCTTCTTTCTTAGTTGTTTTTGTTTTTCTTTAAGCGATCCGATTTCCGCCATGGGGAACCATTGAAACGGCGTAAAAGGTTTTGGGATAAAGCAGTTGACACTGAGTTTGATGCGGCCGATCTTTCCCCTTTCCGCCGATTCTTTGACCATCCGGTGTTTGATCTTTCTGACCAGTTCAACAATTTCATCCACATCTTGGTGCGTTTCGGTGGGAAGCCCCATGAGAAAATAAAGCCTGATGGAAAAGTCGCTGATACCGGCGATCATTCGGATTGCTTCAAGAATTTGCGCCTCAGTCAAATGCTTGTTGATGATGTTTCGCAGCCTTTGGCTTCCAGCCTCCGGTGCAATGGCGATAGTTTTTTGACCCGATTCCTTTAGATATTCCAGAAGGCCTTGCGTCACGTTTTCGGCCCTCAAGGATGAAACTGAAAATTTGCCGCCGTTATGACAAATCACACTGATCAATTCCTCTAATCCCGGAGTATCCGACACGGCGGGGCTCACCAGTCCCACCTGGGAGCATCTTTCAAGGGCGGAGTGAATACCTTTTTGAAGTTCGGATTCCATGTAGACTCGGGGAGGGCGGTAAACATAACCGGCTGCACAGAAACGGCACGCGTGCCCACAGCCCCTCCCCACCTCTACAAGGACCTTGCTTCCGAACTCCGTGTCCGGCGTGGTAATACATGACAGCGGCATTCCCATATCCGTAAATCCGCCTTTGGGAGAATAGACGGCACGGATATTTTCCGGCACATTTTTTTTTAACGGAATGAAATGTTTCAGCGTTCCGTTTTCTTTATATGCCACGTCATATAGGGATGGCGCGTAAAAACCCGGCACTTTTCCGGCCAGAAGGGGGAACCCGTCTTTTCGCCTGAAAGTATTTTTTCCATATTCCAGAAAGGCATCCACGAAAAGATCCAGGTTCTCTTCTGCTTCACCCAGGAGAAAGAAATCCACAAAGGGCGCCAACGGCTCCGGGTTTAGAAAGGAAGCGACGCCTCCTGCCATCACATAAGGCTCTTTTTCCGTCCTTTCATCTGAAAGAAGTGGAATCCTCCCCATCTCCAGCATTTGTAAAACATTGGGGTAGTCGTTTTCAAAAGAAATAGAAAAGGCTGCCAAATCAAAGCGTTCGAGCGGCATTTGTGACTCTAATGAAAGAAGCGGCATTTGTGATTTCACATAAAGAGCCATTTCCCGACCTTCGGGAAGGAAAAACCGCTCCGCTACCACATCCTTTCTGTCATTTAAAAGCCGGTAGACGATCTGGATGCCCAGATTCGACATTCCCAGTCGATAATGATTGGGGAATATTAATGCCACGGGCAATTTTCCTCCCCAGTCTTTTCGAATGGTGCCCTTTTCTCTTGCCATTATGGCGCGATAAAGGGCTGTTATGTCATCGGGCAAGGTCTCAGAATCCTTTTCACATCTAATGTCTTCACCTGGCCGAACACCTAATCCGCCTTTACCCTCAGGAATGTGGGATAATCCAGACCGTCCTTCATTCGGAATTTGTCAAAAAAACTCTTTTTCCTTTTTTTCTCGTTATCTTCTTTCAAATTATTGTCGAGTTTGGCTCCCCTTCTCGCAAAGGTCGGTGTATCCAGGCACACACCATCCTTTTTAACGGTCCATTCCTCTTCAATCTCTTCGAGGGTGACATCTCTTAAATTTACCACATTGGCGTAATCCTGAACCGATCTTTTCTGAACTTCGTTGTTCAGTGTCACGACATGGCGGGCTGTCTTTTCCTCCGCGATACTATCTATTCCGGTAGCGACCACCGTAACCTGAATCTCATCTCCCATGCTGTCATCATAAACAAGACCCCAGAAGACCTCCGCCTCTTTTGCTTCTTCCTTGATATAGCTTGAGGCTTCATCCACTTCTTCCATGGTCATATCGGATGGCCCTGTCAGGTTCATCAACAGACCCTTTGCACCTTCAATGGAAATATCCTCCAGAAGCGGACTGTTGATGGCCTGCTGTGCGGCATCAACGGCCCGTTTTTCCCCTGACGCCCGGCCCATTCCCATTATAGCCGTTCCGTTTCTCGACATCACCTTTCTGACATCTGCAAAATCAAGGTTGATGAAGCCACTGCTCATGATCAGGTCTGAAATCCCTTTGACGGCCTGAAGCAGAACATCATCGGCTTTGGCGATCAGTTCTTTGAATGAAGTGGTTTTTTCCCCGATGGTTTTGAGACGCTCATTGGGGATGACAATAATGCTGTCAACTTCATTCTTGAGTTGCTCGATGCCCTCCAAGGCCTGCTTCATTCTCTTTTCACCTTCGAATTTGAAGGGCTTGGTCACAACGGCCACGGTGAGGGCATCGCTTTCCTTGCTTTCCCTGGCTGCCACGGGAGAGGCGCCGGTGCCCGTTCCACCGCCCATGCCGGCAGTGATAAAGACCATGTCGGACCGGTCCATGGCTTCCCGGAGTTCATGAAGACTTTCCTCGGCCGCGCTTCTACCGACTTCAGGATCGGCGCCTGCACCAAGACCCATGGTGATTTCCGGTCCCAGCTGGATTTTCCTGGTACAGGTTGATCGATCAAGGTCTTGACAATCCGTATTGGCCACCACAAATTCAACGCCTCTGAGATCAGAATTGATCATGTTGTTAATGGCATTTCCGCCAGCGCCACCAATGCCCAGAACTTTGATCCTGGCATGATAGGCTCCTTTTTCCGTTTCGTCGACAAATTCAAATTTCATTTTTCCCTCCTTACCTTTTAAAAGTTAAACGATATCTTTAAACCAGCGTTTCATCCTTGCCATTACGAGATGAAAAATGTTGGAATCCCGGATTCGAAATTTCTTTTTCTGCTTGTAGGTTTTGGCTCCGTACAGAACAAGGCCTACGGCTGTGGCATACATGGGTTTGTTGATCAGATCGACCAATCCATTGACTTCCTGAGGATAACCCACACGGGCCGGAGCGCTGAAGATCTGTTCGGCCATTTCGCTGATGCCGGGAAGTTCGGCGGAGCCCCCAGTTACGACCACGCCCGAGCTGGCAAGTTCGTCATAACCGGATTGGACCAGCTCCTCGTAAATGAGTGTGAAAATTTCTTCAACTCTCGGTTCCAGGATTTCTCCCAGGATTTGTCTGGAGAGTGTCCTCGGGCTTCTGCCGCCGACCCCCGGGACTTCAATGGTTTCATCCTTGCCGATCATGGATGAAAGGGCGGCTCCGTATTTGATCTTGATCTTTTCAGCTTCCAGCTTGGGAGTTCTGAGACCTACGGCGATGTCGTAGGTCAAATTATCACCACCCAGTGCCAGAACCGATGTGTGTTTGATGGCGCCTTTTGAAAAAAGGGCCAGATCTGTGGTGCCCCCTCCGAAATCTATCAGTGCCGCACCCAGATTGCGCTCCTCTTTTGTAAGAACGGCCTCGCTGGATGCCAGGGATTCCAGTACAATGTCGTAAACATCCAGCCCAGCCCTGTTGGCACACTTGATGATGTTCTGCGCAGAGGTCACCGCACCGGTAACAATGTGGACCTTTGCCTCCAGGCGAACGCCTGACATACCCAGAGGGTCTACGATGCCGTCCTGGTCATCGACGATGAATTCCTGCACCAGCGTGTGGATGACTTCCCGGTCCATGGGGACTGCCACTGCACTTGCCGTCTCAATGACCCGTTCAATGTCTTTTTTTGTCACCTCCTTTTCTTTAAGCGCTATAACGCCCGGTTTATTAACCCCTTCAATGTGTCCGCCCGCGATTCCCGCATACACGGAACCGATTTCACAGCCGGCCATTGTTTCTGCCTCTTCTATGGCCGCCTTAATGGAATCCACAGTGTTTTCGATGTTGATGACCACACCCTTTCTGAGACCTTCTGAAGGATGGCTTCCCATTCCGATGATTTCCAGGCCCTCAGGGCGAACTTCCCCCACCACTGCACAGATTTTAGTGGTTCCGATATCCAGGCCTACAATGATGTCCATGCCCATGAAAAAATTACCTCATCCCGAAACCTGACTTTTTTTAAAAGATACAATTGCGCTATCCCCATGGTTCAAATCAATCTGGGTTACATGGTGGATTTTTCCTGTCTCGCTTAAATGTTTTGCCACCTGTTTCAGCACATCCATTTTGCTGGCCACATTCTGTCCCGGGATGCGGATTGCGGCCTGCATATGGTTAAAATACAAAGAGATCCCGCCGTTTTGATCGAGATGTATTTCGGACAGGTTCTGAAGGGACCATCGGTCCTTTTCCTTCTTGAGCACACGCAACACTTTGGCGGTTTGATTCAACTTGCTCTTCTGGTTGGGGTCCTCAAGGGAAAGACCTGTCAGAATAGGAAAATCTATTTCATCGGTCGGTGAGAGCGGCTTAAAAAGTTCACCCTGTCTGTTCATGTAATAAGATTTGTCCATCAGGACCAGCAGCGCCGGGTCTTCTTTTTCCACCTCCACAATCAGGGTGTCCGGAAATCGCCTTTCCACGGTTGCGGTTCTAACCCATGGATGTTTTTCCATCTCATTTTTTAAAACTTCAAGTTTGATACCTAAGAGACCCTGTTCGGATGTCAGCCCGCACATTTGAAGGAGATCATTTCTGATGCTTTCATCAACTCCCCTGATTTCAACATGTTCCAGTTTCATATAAGGAGAAGAGAGCAGGTAGTTGTAAAGCACCACAAAGGTCAGACTGACGACCGCCAAAACAGACAGGAACAGAAAGAGCTTCACAAATCCTGAGCCGATGCTTTTGAAAAAACTCCAAACCGGCAACCCCTTAGATTTTCGATGGTTTTTTGGAGTATTTTTTCGAGCCCGCTTTTTATTGGGATTCGATTTCACTTTTGAACTACCCGTATGGTTGACATGGTTTTCACAAAATCCGTTATGGTTGTTTACCCACGATTTTTATTTCCGGTTCCAGGTTTATGCCTGATGTTCGTTTGACCTCGAAGTGCACCAGTTCCATGAGTGACAGAATATCTCTTGCTGTAGCGCTACCCATGTTTAAGATGTAGTTGGCATGTTTTTCGGAAACCATGGCGCCACCAATTTTTCTCCCTTTGAGCCCCGCTTGATCAATAAGCCTGCCGGCATGATCACCCGGCGGATTTTTAAACACACTACCGGCACTGGGCGCTCCATGTGGTTGCGTTTCCTTTCGCGTCCTGAGAAAATCGCCCATTTTTTCAGCCACCTTATCCGGCGTTGACCGGCTCAATTGAAAACAGGCATTGACGACGGCGCTGCCTTTGTGCACATGGAGCCTGCGGTATGAAAATTCCAGGTCTGAACGATTCATTAAAACCGCTGTGCCACCGGACACCACGAATTGAATGGTTTTGACCTTTTCGCCTACCTCCTGTCCGAAAGCCCCGGCGTTCATGACCACCGCACCGCCAACCGTTCCGGGTATTCCGGCCATGAATTCAAGGCCTGACATGCCCTTTTGTCTGCACCATTTCATGAGATCCGTGAGGTGAACGCCGCCTCCCGCCCATACCAGGGAATCCTCAGGTCCTTGATTGATCGTCGCAAGTGATCCCTTTAACAGAATCATGACACCGTCAATGCCATTGTCGGTTACGAGCAGATTGCTTCCCTTCCCCAGCACACCGTAGGGGATACTTTCAGCGGATAGAAAGCGTATGACCTCTTTCAGTGTCATCAGGTCGCGGGCTTCCCAAAGGACCTCAACAGGTCCGCCCACCTGATATGTGGTAAGTTGATGCATGGGGTAATGAAATCTGATCCCTTTCCCCGCAAGTCTTTCAAGTGTTGTTTTTTGGTGGCGATCCATTTTTTTAATGGGCTGCCTGCTGCAAGCCGAAAATGAAATTGTCAGTTTTAGTCCGATTGCGCCAAAAAGCGCTCCCCTTCCTCGTAAACGTTGCCCGCCCCCAGTGTCAGGACAAGATCTCCGGGGGTCAGCAGCTTTTCCAGCATGGGCACCACCGCTTTCAGGTCAGCGCATAAAATCGCTTCTTTGTGTCCGTGTTCTTTGATTTCCCGGACCAGGTTTCCTGAATTTATATCCTCAATGGGATCTTCACCTGCGGGGTAAATGGGAGTCACCAAAAGGACGTCCGCATCATTGAAGGAAATCACAAAACGGTCCAGCAATGCCTGGGTGCGAGTGTATCGATGCGGTTGGAAAACAACCACCAGTCGTTTTTCGGACCAGCAGGCTTTCACGGTTTTAAGGGTCGCCATAATTTCGGTGGGATGATGTCCATAATCGTCCATGACCATGACGCCGTTTTTCTCTCCCTTGATCTGTAACCGTCGAGCAAGGCCCCCCAGCGCAGTGAGTCCTTCACGAATGACCCCCATTTCAAGGTCAAGCTCGAGACCCACAGCGGTGGCAGCCAGGGCGTTTAACGCGTTGTGCGCACCGGGCATTCCCACGGAAATGCGGCCCATGGATTGATTTCGGTAAATGACCTCCAGACTGGTGCCCCATTTTTCGTTTCTAAGGTCTCTTCCCCTGAGATCGGCCTGCGTGCTCATGCCGTAGGTGATATACCTCTTTTTTAACTGAGGAATAACGCCCTGAATTTCCTCGTTGTCCTGGCAGAGGATGGCGATACCGTAAAACGGAATCTTATTAATAAAATCTACAAAGGTTCGCCGAATGGCCGACATGCTGCCATAGTGGTCCATGTGTTCGTGATCAATATTGGTTACCACCGCGATGCTGGGGGAGAGTGCCAGAAAAGAACCATCGCTTTCATCCGCTTCCGCCACCAAAACATCGCCCTGGCCCAGTTTGGCGTTGGAGCCTCCCCAGATATCCAGGCGCCCACCGATGACCACTGTGGGATCGAGCGCCCCCCGCGTCAGGATGGAGGCGACCATGGATGTGGTGGTGGTTTTGCCATGGGCTCCCGCGATGGCCACGCCATATTTGAGGCGCATGAGTTCCGCCAACATTTCAGCTCTGGGGATGACCGGGATATACCGGTCTTTGGCTTCCTGAAGTTCCGGGTTTTGAAAGCCAACCGCCGAAGAGTAGACCACCACGTCGGCTTCCTGTATGTTGCCGCGCTTGTGCCCCCTGAATACCCGGCATCCCAGTTTTGAGAGTCTCTCGGTAGCAGCGGAATCTTTCAGATCGGAACCGCTGACAATGTATCCCAGGTTGATCAACAGTTCGGCCAGCCCGCTCATGCCGATGCCCCCGATGCCCACAAAATGAATATGCTTTGCTTTGCCGAACTGTTTCATGATTTTTTTCGATACCTTCTGGGTTTAAAAGTCAACAGCTACTTACCCGCGGGCAAAACCGTCATAAGCTGATCCACGATAATTCGGTCCGCATCCGGGCGGCCAAACCCTCGGGCAGCTGCACCCATCTTTTGCAGCTCTTGAGAGTGGTCCATGTAATACGAAATGGTATTTGCCAGTCCTTCAGCGCTCAGATCCTTTTGAAGGATCATCTCCGCCCCGCCCACTCGCGCCAGTGACCGGGCGTTGGTTTCCTGATGTCCATTGGTCGCATGGGGATATGGAATGAGGATCGATGGTTTTCCAAGGGCTGCCAGTTCAAACAGGGTTGTTGCCCCGGCCCGGCTGACCACCACGTTCGCCCGACGATAGGCTGAAGCCATATCCTCGACAAAGGGAAGCACTTTTGCTTCAAAGTCCCCGCCTCCAAAACCTTCCGCCCGGTAGCCTGAAAGGACCCTTTGATGATCCTGTTTTCCTGTCTGGTGAATGACGTCGAACGTTTTTCCCGATTTTCTTAAGATGCTGTAAGCCTTCACAAAGGCATCGTTGATGGCCGCGGCCCCCTGACTGCCGCCCACCACCATAACCGTGAAGGGCTGGGTTTCAACGATTGAATCCAGTGGGGGTGACATCAATTCACGCCTTACGGGATTGCCGGTAAGGAGGGTCTCTCTGTTTTTGAAGTGGGGGGCGCTTTCTCTAAAAGAGATGAAAATGCGATCCACAACACGGGCGAGCAAACGGTTGGTCAGGCCCGGATAAGAGTTTTGTTCATGGATGGCTGTGGGTACGCCAAGCAGCCTGGCAGCCAGGCAGAACGGTCCGGCGGAATAACCGCCTACGCCAATCACAAAAGACGGCCTGAATTCCCTGATAATCTTCATTGACTGAAAAAGACTCCCCGGTAGCATGCTCAAAACAGTGAGGCCCTTTTTCCATCCGCGGCCTTTGATGCCCTCCACCCGAATGAAAGCCACACGAAAGCCGTGTTTTCGAAGAATTTCCGACTCCATTCTTCTGCGGCCCACCACAAAAAGAACCGATGCATCAGGGTCCCTGGCTTCCAGTTCCCTGGCGATGGCAATCCCCGGAAACAGGTGTCCGCCGGTTCCGCCTCCCGCTATGATGCAACGTATTTTCTGTCCTTTCCCCTCAGTCATTTGATATCCGTTAACTTGAGTTTCTCGAAGAAATATTCAAAAGAACCCCGATACCTGCTAGGGTCATCACCAGGGATGAACCGCCATAGCTGATAAAAGGCAGCGTGAGGCCCTTTGTGGGCAGTAATCCCAAGACCACGGCCATGTTGACAATGACTTGAAGACCCAAAAAACAGGTCAAGCCAAGAGCCAGATAGCTGCTGTAAAGATCTTTGGTGTTGAGAGCGATTCGAATGCCACCCATGATCAAAATCCCGAACAGCACAATGGCGACGGTCACGCCCAGAAGACCCAGCTCTTCACCCATGATGGAGAGAACAAAATCCGTATGGGGTTCAGGTAGATAGAACAGTTTCTGTTTGCTGTTCCCCAGGCCTGCGCCGAATATACCCCCCGAACCGAAGGCCAGAAACGAGTGGATAATCTGAAAACCGATTCCTTTTGGATCATCCCAGGGGTTCAAAAAGGCCAGCCACCTCTTGACCCTGTAATCGGCATTCCAGACCAGATAGGCAAAGAACGGTGCCGCCAGCAGCAAAAGAGCCAAAAGCTGCAGGATTCTGACCCCTCCCACAAACAATAATACCAGCGCCCAGGCGCCTATAATGACGGCTGTTCCAAGGTCCGGCTGCAGATAAATGAGCACCATGAATACACCCACCACCAGTAGGTGGGGCAACAGCCCCTTGGTAAACAATTCCAGGTCCGACCCCTTTTTACTCATGGAATAAGCCAGATAAACTGCCAGGGAAAACTTCACCATTTCAGAGGGCTGAAAAGAGAACCCACCCAAATTTATCCATCGGTAAGCGCCGCCCACCTTTCGGCCCAGGCCGGGAACAAAAAGAGCCGCCAGAAGGAGAACACTTAAAAGCAACAAAGGGTACACCAGCTTTTTGTAAAGGGTGCAGGGGATGTACCGTGCGATCAGCATGGCGACAATTCCCAAGGCGCAAAACAGGACCTGTTTCTTCAAGTAGAAGTTGCTGTCCCCGAAACGGTGTTCGGCGATGTTGTTGCTGGCGCTGTAAACCATGAGCAGCCCCAGAGCCATTAGAAGGATTACCGGAATGAGGATCATTAAATTGTATCTTCCGTAAGCCTTTGCCTTATCTCCCATTTGAGAGGCCCTCGACGGCGCTTTTGAAAGCCCTGCCACGTTGATTGTAGTTTTCAAACATATCAAAGCTCGAGCAGGCGGGTGCCAGCAGCACCACATCCCCGCTTTTGGCCATATGGGCGGCTTTTTTTACCGCATCCTGCATGGTTGCCCCCAAAGAAAAGGGAATTTCACCGGTGAAAGCCTCGGCCAGAAGAGTTGCCGCCTCCCCTATGAAAACCGCTCCCTTCACATGATCTTTGCAGGCGTTGACCAGCGGCTGATAGTTGGAACCCTTGTGTCGACCTCCCGCGATGAGGATCAAAGGTTTGTCAAAACTCTGTACGGCTCTCACGGCTGCATCCACATTGGTTGCCTTTGAATCGTTATAAAATTGAACTTTTTTCTGCAGGGACCAATGACCGTTTGCGCCTACCCGTTCAAGACGATTGGGAAGCCCCCTGAACTCGTTAATGGTTTTCTGAATGGGCTCAGGTGCCAGGCCAAGCGCCTGTCCCGCAAGAACAACGGCCAGCAGGTTTTGCAGATTGTGTGCGCCGGAAAGGGAAAAGGCACTTAAATTGAAACGGCTTTTTTCCGTTACGGCTGAGAGCATTCCTCCATTTTCAATGAAGGCATCAATTCCTGCTCTTTTTTTTAACCCGTAGCGCAATACAAAAGTACCTTCGGATGGGATAGTCCTTTTAAGAACCGTATCATCATCATTAAGGATGACCGTTTGTCCCGCGCCCTGATTTTTAAAAATCTTTAATTTTGAATGAATGTAAGCCGGATAGTCGGCATAACGATCAAGGTGGTCCGGCGATATGTTTAAAATGATGGAAATTTCCGGGCTGAATTGCTCAATGGTATCCAGTTGAAAACTGCTTATTTCCACCACCAGATAATCGGCCTTCATTTCCCCCATCAGATACGCTGTGAGAGGGGTCCCGATGTTGCCACCCACAAAAACAGCAGCCCCCTGGTTTTCCAGCATTCGGCCCAGAAATGAGGTCACGGTGGTTTTACCATTCGTTCCGGTGACGGCAATGATCGGAACGTCAACATGCCTCGCTGCCAGTTCCATTTCTCCTATGACAGGTATTTGCCTTTGAAGTGCGGCTTTCATAAACGGGGTGTCCAAAGGGACACCGGGACTTAAGACAATGGCATCGGCTTCAAGGAATGTTTTCTTGTGGTGTTCTCCCGTTTCCAGTGTAACCCCCAGCGCATGAAGTTCTTTTAGAAATTCAGCATTCAGTCGGGACGCTTCCCTTGCATCGCTCACGGTGACTTTGGCACCCTGTTCAGCCAGCCATTTGGCGGCCCAGTATCCGGAGATACCAAGGCCCGCCACCAGAAGTCTGGACCCTGGAATATTCAGTGAAGGATTTTGATGTTGAGCGATATTCAATTTGCTACCTCAACTTGAGGGTGCTGATGGATAAAAGTGCCAGGATGATGGCGATGATCCAGAAGCGCACGATGACCTTCGGCTCAGGCCACCCTTTCAATTCAAAATGGTGATGGATGGGGGCCATTCGAAAAATTCGCTGCCCTCCCGTTAGCCTGAAGTAGGCCACTTGAAAAATAACGCTGAGGGCTTCAAAAACAAAAAGCCCTCCGACCAAAATCAGGACAAGTTCCTGCTTTGTGATGACGGCCACCGTTCCCAGTAACGCGCCAAGCGGCAGTGAGCCCACATCACCCATGAATATTTCAGCGGGATAAGCATTGTACCAGAGAAAGCCCAGGCCCGCGCCCACCGCTGCACCGCAGAGAATGGAGATTTCACCGGCACCCGGCAAATAGGGAATCTGGAGATAGGATGCAATTTTTATATTTCCCGCCAAATAGGCGAAAATCAGGTAACAGCCGAAGGCCACAATCAACGGGCTGATGGCAAGTCCATCCAGTCCGTCGGTCAAGTTGACGGCATTGGAAGTGCCCACAATGATGAAGACGGCAAGGGGAATGTACCCCCATCCAAGATCCGGTGCGATATGTTTCAAAAAGGGCACATTGAGTCTGGAATCGAATTCGGGAGATAAATAGAGTGCGGTCGCCACCAACAGGGCGCCAATGATCTGAAAGGTAAATTTCACTGAGACGCTCATGCCATTACGGCTTTTCCCCGTTATCTTCGAATAATCATCCGCAAAACCGATGGCGCCGAAAAACAGAACCACGAAAACGGCGAGCTGAATGTAGCGGTTGAAAGGGTCTGCCCACATCATTGTCGCTACGACGATTGCCGGAAGGATCAGGCACCCGCCCATGGTAGGGGTGCCGGCTTTGGCCTGATGATCGGGCGGACCGTCTTCTCGGATTTTTTCCCCAATCTGCAGTGCCCGAAGTTTTTTGATGCCCCATGCGCCCACAAAAAAACAGAGCAACAGGCCTGTCAGACTGGAAAGGATTGTCCTGAAGGTGATGTACCTGAAAACGTTGAGCCAGGAAAAATCCAAATGGAAAAGATATATCAGTTTGTAAATCATTGACCTTTAGACCTATCTAGTTACGGGGCACCTAGTGCGTCTGACTCTGAATCGCTTGAACTTTACGCTTGGCGGTTGCAGCGATGACCACGTCCAAAAATTCTTTCATATCAAAGGGTTTGTATAATCGGGTCACGACCTGCGGCATGTCTTTGTCCATGAGCCTTTGATCCGAAGGGTTTCCCGTCATGATAATGATCTTCTCTTCCCTTCCAGTCTGTTGCATGTTTTTCAGCATGCTCACGCCATCCAGACGGGGCATATTGATATCCGTAATCACCAGATCAAAATGATTATTCTCCAGTTTTTCCAAAGATTCCTGGCCGTCTTTTGCGAGGCTCACGTCAAAACCGCGGTGAAGCAGAACTTCCGACAACAGGAACCGAATCCCTTTTTCGTCATCCACCACAAGCACTTTGATTGGCTCTTCCATTTTTACTTTTTCTCCTGTTTACTAGATGTAACTGCCCGGTTTCACTATTCTTTGGCAAAACTTCTCTTAAAATGCATTTCAAGTCCGTCTGAGACTTTTTCAAATTGCATCTTTCTGGAGCCTTTCAGAAAAATCACATCGTTGGACCGTGTTTTCTGGATTATGTTTGTGGTCAGCTCGTCGTGGGTTTCAGAAATGATGACTTGATTTGAAGGCATGCCTGCGCTGATGGCCCCTTTTTTTACGTTTTCCCCATGGGTTCCCATAAAGAAGAGCCAGGAAGCACCTGATTTGGCAATCCGGCTGCCCGCTTCCTGGTGAGCGGAGACGGCGGCCTCCCCCAATTCCAGCATATCTCCCAGCCCTACAATCAGTCTTCCATCTTTGTTTACCATCTTTAAAGCGGAAAGAAGGGTCGCTTCCAAAGCGAATGGGTTGGCATTATAGGTGTCGTCGATCAGAAGGACATCTCCTTCGAGGGGTATGCATTGGAATCGCCCTTTAACGCCTTTAAAAGTTCGCAGGCCTTTTACTATGTTTTCAGCAGGTTCGTTGAGACAGAGCGCGATGGCAGCCGCCGCCAGGGCATTTTTGACATTGTGAATGCCTGATGTGGGAAGCTGAATCGGCCACGTATCGTCGCCACAGCTCAAATCAAAACGTATCCCGTTAAGCGCTACCGTTTCAATGTGAACGGCCCGAATATCGTTTCCCTTTTTCATCCCGAATGTGACGAATTCCCTGTCAAATTGGCTGGCATGCCTCATCAGCACCGCGTCATCACCGTTTAAAATGATTTTTGCGTCAGGAGAAGATTGGGCGATCAGTTCTGTTTTGGCTTCAGCAACGCCGTCGATATCACCCAACCCTTCCAGATGGGCCATCCCCACATTCAAAATAGCCGCCGTATCCGGATCTGCAATTTGGGTTAAACGGGCAATTTCACCTTTATGGTTCATGCCCATTTCAATGACTGCCCGTTTATGGCTTTCGTCCAGCTTCAAAAGTGTTACAGGCAATCCAATGAGATTGTTGTGATTGCCGGGGTTTTTGAGCGTTTTGTTTCCCATTTCAAGAATGGTGGCTGTCATTTCCTTGGCGGTGGTTTTTCCGGAACTCCCCGTGATAGCGGCTAATTTGACGGTATGCTGCCGGCGCCACCATGCCGCCAGATCTCCCAGAGCCCTTAAGGTGTTATCCACCGCAATCACCGCAATCTCAGGTCGGTCTTCAACTGAAATCGTGTATCCCTTTTGAACAACCACACCCGAAGCGCCCTGTCTAATGGCCTGGGAAACAAAATCGTGACCATCAAAACGTTCCCCTTTCAGCGCCCAGAAAAGATCGCCCGGATGCACACCCCTCGAATCAGAATTGAAAGCGGCAAAACAGACCCGGGGATTTCCATGAACCAAGTTCCCCTGAACCGCTTTCACGATTTCCATGGAAGATATTTTTCCCCACCGAGGTGCCATATATTCCCTATTTTCCGCTCACGAAAGCGATGCCGCCCGGGTCGCTACCACGCGATCATCGAAATTTCTTCTAATTTTTCCAATAAGCTGGTAGCCTTCATGCCCTTTCCCGGCAATGAGCACCAGATCATCATTCGCCGCCTCACGAACGGCCATGCTGATGGCCTTCTCCCTTTCCAGCTCAACCACATAATTCTGTTGCCCGGAAGCGATGACGCCTTTCTCAATTTGGTCAGCAATTGAAGCGGGATCTTCCGAGCGCGGATTGTCTGAAGTGACGAATACTTTGTGACTGTTAACGCCCGCTATTCGGCCCATTTCATATCTTTTCCCTTTGTCCCTGTCCCCTCCACATCCGAAAACAGTCAAAATTCGTCCACTGGCGATTTGTCTTGTTGCGGTCAGGGCTTTTTCCAGTGCATCAGGTGTGTGGGCATAATCCACAACAATTGCCAGTGACCTGTCATTGGGAACCAGTTGCATACGTCCGGGAACCCCTTTCATGCGCTCTATGCCCAGTGCGATGGCTTTCGAATCCACTCCGAGGGCGATGGCCGCGGAAGCTGCGGCCATAATATTGTAAATGTCAAAGTTTCCGATGAGCGATGACCGAATATTAATTTCGTCTCCTTTTTCGAAAATGAGCCTGGCGTAGAGCCCTTTGCCGCTGACGCTGACATCTTTGGCGGTTATATCACTTGAATTTTCGAGGCCATAAGTCACTGTTCTGGCCGCGGTCAATGCCGTGAGATGTTTTCCCCAAGGGTCATCGGTGTTGATGATGGCGCATGCGGTTCCTTCAGTCCCGCGATTTCCAAGGTCTTTAAACAAAAGGCTTTTGGCTCTAAAATAGTCTTCCATGGAGTGATGGTAATCCAGATGGTCTCTTGACATATTCGTGAACAAGGCCACACGGAAGGGGCAATCCGCAACCCTTCCCTGATCCAGCGCATGTGAAGATACTTCCATGATGACGTCGGTGGCGGACTGATCAGCCATTTCACGCAGAATTTTCATCAAATCCAATGATTCAGGTGTGGTGACTGAAGACTCAAAACACAGGTGGGCAATGCGACGATTGATTGTTCCGATGACCCCAGGATTTCTTCCCGCGGCCATGAGTATGGATTCCAACAGGTAACTGGTGGTGGTTTTTCCGTTGGTGCCTGTTATGCCGATCAAATTCATGGTTCGAAAAGGATGGCCATAGAATGTTGCGGCCAGTTGAGATAGTGCTTTTCGGGAGTCTTCCACCTGAAGTAATGCGGGCATTTGATTTTGTCTGCCGCTCAATTTCCGCATAACCGCATCCGTCGGCAACTCCGATAAAACGGCAACGGCGCCTTTCTGGACGGCATCCCCCATAAATTCGTGACCATCCAGTCTATGGCCCTTCATAGCCACAAACAGGTCGCCAGCCTCTATTCTGCGAGAGTCATAGTTTATGTGAGAGATTTCCAAATCCAGTCCGCCCGAAAGGGTTTTGATGTTGATGTTCTCTATGAGTTTTTTTAACAGCATGTGCGGCTACTAAAATTGCTTTCAAACTTTCGTCTTTTCACATGGGTGGCTTAAAATTCACTTTCACGCTTTTGATGGTTTCTAATGAAGATCCGGGGTCCGGACTCTGTTTGATGGCCAATCCTGAGCCTTCGAGGCACACTTTAAGCCCCAGGGCATGCGTGCGCTTAAGGACTTCGCGCATGCCCAAACCAGTAAAATCAGGCAATTGTCCCAGCTGAAGGGGTATAGGCAGTTTTGCTTCGCTTTCTGATGAATTGAAGGTTTCGGAAGGGTTTTCCGGTTGTTCCCGCGCCTCAGCCGATTTGGCTTGAATGTTGCCCAGCAGAGACGGATGAGGACTGATTCTGAGGTGATTCAGCGCCCATGATCCCACTTCTCTGAACACGGGGCCTGCCACCAGGCCGCCATAGATATGACCTTTAGGTTCGTCTATCATCACCAAAATGACCAGACGGGGTTTTTCCGAAGGGACGAAACCGACAAAGCTTGCCACATATTTCCTTTTTGAATAGCGTTTTGTCTCAGGGTCCACTTTTTGAGAGGTTCCCGTTTTCCCGGCCACCCGGTATCCTTCGATGGCGGCCTTTTCGGCAGTGCCATCCTCAGTGGCCACTCCTTCAAGAATGGTGGTTACCTTCCGGGCGGTTCTGGCTGAAATGGCCCTTTTCATAACTTTGGGACCGTTTTCTTCGGTGACGTTTCCGGATTCATCAACGATTTTTGATACAACGTAGGGACGCATCAGTTTTCCTCCATTTGCGATGGCCGCCATGGCCATTGTGAGCTGCAACGACGTGCTTGTCATACCCTGCCCAAAAAAAACAGTCGCCTGGTCGATTTCCCTTGCATTTTTCACGCCTCTGATAAACCCGTTTCGTTCACCCATAAGATCAATATCTGTTTTTTGCCCAAACCCGAAATTTTTCAGATATTCGGTGAATTTCCGATAACCCAGTTTCTGGCCCAATTTAATGGCGCCGATATTGCTGGAACGGACAACGATATCAGCTACGGAAAGATTGCCGTACTTGTGGGTGTCATGCACCACTTTGCCCCCTACTTTGAATTTGCCCTGCTCACAGTAAATTTGGGTAAGGGGTGAGACAACGGATTCTTCAAGCGCTGCCGATAACAAAAAGGCTTTCATGGTGGATCCCGGTTCAAAACAATCTGTTATGGCCCGGTTGCGCCACTGATAAGGTTTGTAGTGGAAAAATACATTTGGGTTGAATTCCGGCACGACCGCCATGGCCAGAATTTCACCGGTCCAAGGGTCTACCACTACACAATGTCCACCTTTTGCCTTTGCTTCTTTGACAGCATGCCGAAGAGACTGCTGCGCTTTATACTGAATATCTTTATCGATGGTCAGATAGAGGTTATGGATGCTCGTATCTGAAGTGATAGGCCTTGTGACGGCAAACGGTCTTCCCAGCGCATCCCGCATAAAGGCCAGTTTTTCTTCGGGACCCCTCAGCAGCTTGTCGAACTCTTTCTCAAGACCTTCCAGCCCCTGGTTGTCAGTCCCCGCAAATCCGATGACGTGAGCGGCGGTTTCACGGCCGGGATAATACCGTCTCGCTTCGGTGGTGACCCCCAATCCTTTTAGTTTGAGGGCACCAATTTGTTCCGCCTGGGTTTGTGGTATTCTCCTTTTGATCCAGACAAAAGATCGGTTCAGTTCAATCCTTTTCAGTATGGCGCTCTGTTTTTCGCCCAGAATTTTTGAAAGCGCCTGGGCCGTCTTAATCTTGTCCTCTATTTGTTTGGGATGGGCAAATACCGACCCGGTTTGAACGCTGATTGCCAGTTCATGCCCTTCTCTGTCATAAATAACGCCACGTTTCGGCGGCAAGGTTGTGGTTCCGATGATGCCGTTTTCGGCGATGCCGCGCAGATAGTCCTGCTGCAATACCTGGAGCTGATAAATCCTGACGAAAATGGCGAACAGACCGCCGATGAAAAAAACACTGACCAAATGAATGCGAAAACGGATCCATTTTTTTTCCTTCAGCTTCATGGCAGCAAAATAATCTGCTCAGGCTTTGGAGGGCTCAGCCCAAGTTTCTGAGTTGCAAGACGTTCCAGGTTTTGCGGCGATTTCAAAGTGGCCAGTTCCAGTTTCAGTTTTTGATTGATTTCTTTGAGCCTCATTTCTTTTCTTTGCAATTGGCTGAGGCTGTATCCGATCTGGGTCCGCTCAAAATTGGACCACACATATCCAATGCCGGTTCCCATAAAACAGATCAACATCAAAAGAGTGATCATCATCTGCCTTCGGGTGATATTGAATCGGGATGTTTTCGATTTTGAATTTGCCATACAAACGCCGCTATGGGCGTTGCGGGAATTCATCATCTTCGAAAGACTGTCCGGTCTGGTCATGATGATATCCTTTCTGCCACCCTCATGATGGCGCTGCGTGCTCTGGGGTTAAGACGAATTTCCGTTTCATCCGGCTTTACGCCTTTTTTGAAAACGCGAGTGAAAATGGGTGCTTTATGGCAGGCACAAACCGGAAAATCAGGCGGGCATGTACAGGTTTTTTCCCATTGGACCATCGCTCTTTTGATTTGCCGATCTTCGAGAGAATGATAACTTATGACCACCAGCCTTCCCCCCACTGCCATCAGTGATGGTATTTCCTGAAGAAATGTCTCCAGGCTTTCCATTTCTTTGTTGATGGCGATTCTGAGCGCCTGAAACGTTTTGGTAGCGGGATGTCGCTTCCAGGGACGGTGCGATTTGGGTGTCGCTTCTTCAACGATTCGAGCCAACTGAGATGCGGTTTTGATGGTTTCCTGCTCCCGCGCTCTTACAATAGCTTTGGCAAGGGTTTTGGCTCTCTGTTCTTCGCCATATTCACGGAGAAGGGCCTGAAGGGACTCGAGGGAGAGGCTGTTGATCAGATCCTTTCCGGTTGGCTTGTGGTCCGGGTTCATTCTCATGTCGAGGGGTTCCTCTCTGCTGAAACTGAATCCTCTTCCGGATTTCTCGATCTGGTAAGAGGACATTCCCAAATCAAGTAGAATGCCGTCAATCCTGTCGATGGCTAAATCCTGCATCACCCTGCCTAGATCAGCGAAATTTGCATGAATGAACTGCACCCGATTTTCTGAACGCAGTCTTTTCCGTGATAAACGGATGGCATCAGGGTCTTGGTCGAGACAGATCAGGCTGCTATTTTCAGGCAGATGGGACAGAATTTCCATGCTGTGGCCGCCTGAGCCAACGGTTCCATCCACATAAATGCCATCCGGTTTGAGATTGAGATATGGCACGGCCTTCTGAAGCAGGACCGGGACGTGAGGATAATTCGAATTTTGAATTTTCAGATCCGCAGTTCTTGAAGGTCCTGGCTTGCCTCGGGAAAAACCTCTGTCACTCTTTCGAATTCCTCCTCCCATTTCTTTTTGTCCCAGATTTCAAACCGTTTTAATTGACCCACGACCACGACCTCTTTTTCCAACCCTGTGACTTCTCTTAAATAGAGGGGTATCGTGATTCTGCCGTTTTTGAGTGGACATTCTTCAGCGCCGGAAATAAAGTATCTGAGAAAAGCGATTCCCGCGCTGTCAAACAGAGGGAGGTTGGCCGCTTTCTCTTCAAGACGTCGCCAAACGTCCCTGGTAAAGGCCCACAGGCAGTTGTCTTTATGGGTTACTATCAGACACTGATCCCCTTCCTGGTTCAGAAACTCCCGAAACCGGGTGGGGATTGCCAGTCTGCCTTTGGCGTCAAGATTGTGTTTTGAACGTCCACGAAACATGAGAAAGCCATTTGTGACACTTTATGACAATTTTTACCACTTTCTGACACTATCCAGGAAATAAATTGGCTTGTCAAGAAAAAAACAGGGATATGAGCTATTTGCGGATTTTTTTTAATCCTTGCCGGACCGCAATATGTGCCTTCTTAGGAACGGAGTGCTACCATATGTGCGTTGTGCCTGGTTTTGCAATGGGCTGATGAAGGAATCCTCAGCTGAAATAAACCAAAGAAAGACTGAAAACCGCTAAAAAAAAGAGGCTCAGGAACAAACCGGTATAGGCATAGTCCTTGTCGCCCAGTTCAGAGATATGGGGAATTGATTTGGTTCCCAGAATCACACCAGCGATGAGAACCAGCGGGATGGCAAGCTGGTAGACCAGAAAGACGCCCGAAGATTTGAAATCATCTCCGGCCATGAGGAGCAGCCCGCAGGTGATTCCCGCGGCCACAAAGGGGGCGAGGAACCCCAAGATAGCAAAGGTATTCGCTTTTTTGGGTTTATCCGACATGGCTAAAGGTTCTGATCTCACCACAGAACACAAACCCTTCTAAATTGAGTTCTTAGAGGATACTTTCTCAGGAAATACCCATTATTTTGGTGTGATTTTATGTGAGCATCCTGGATATATCAAGAAGAAATCCTGTTTCCCTGTAATGTGTCAATGTCAAACCAAATGTGTCAATGTCAAACCAATTGTATTTGGGGTGGGAGGATGGGTTTTTTGAGATCGATTTTCAATGCGACTGGACATGCATGCCCCCTGCAGCAGGGACCGCCGCGCAACAGCCGTTGAGAGATGTCGGAAAGCCATGAGCATTATTGACCTTTTCCAGAATTTTTGATAGGTATTCTTCAGCTTCAGCAGGTCAGTGTCCACATGGCAGGATGGTGATAAGTTACAGGAGCAAATCTTTTGGACTTAAAAGTGCTAAACGAACACAAGATCATCGCGCTTCTCGAAAAAGGGGTCAGTATTCCCAATCCTGTCACCCTTTATCTGGACGATGACGTACGGGTGGAACAGATCTCAGGTAGCGGGGTGACCCTATATCCCGGCTGCCGTATTTACGGGTCCAAGACGGCCATATCACGGGGGGCTCAGATAGGATATGAAGGACCGGTAACCATCGAGAACTGCCTGATCGGCCCGAACGTCCAGTTGAAGGGTGGATATTTCAAAGAATCGGTCTTCCTGAAGGAATCAAAAATGGGCTTGGGCGCTCATGTGCGGGAAGGGACAATTTTGGAGGAACAGTCCAGCGGCGCCCACTGCGTGGGTCTCAAGCAGACGATTCTTTTCCCCTTTGCCACCCTGGGCAGTCTGATCAATTTTTGTGATTGCCTGCTTGCGGGCGGCACCAGCCGGAAAGATCACAGCGAGGTGGGCAGTTCCTATATTCACTTTAATTTTTCCGCCACCGGCGATAAAACAACGCCTTCGTTGTTCGGCGATGTACCTCGCGGCGTAATGTTGGACCAGCCCCCTATTTTTCTGGGCGGCCAGGGAGGCGCCGTCGGGCCCCTTCGGGTGGGATTTGGAAATGTGGTTTCAGCCGGATCCGTTCTGCGAAAAGATGTTCTAAGTGAGCGCCGGCTGATTATGGAAAAGCCCCATCGCGGGGGTGAACTCCCTTTTGCTTTCAACCGTTATGCGGGTTTGTCCCCCACGCTGGAGAAGAATCTGCATTATCTGGCCGGTCTGGTGGCCCTTGAACAGTGGTATCGTCACGTTCGGCAGGATTTTTTTCATGGGGAAAAACAGGGATATCTGGTTTATAACGGGGCTCTGGATAATTTGAGACTGGCCATAAAAGAACGGGTCAACCGTTTGAAAGCCGTCGCGGAAAAAATGCCTGAATCGGCCAATGATGATGGCAGCGACAGCATCCGGAACCGCAACCTGGAATTTCATCGGAATGTGGATGAGGTTTGCAATCTCTTTGTGGGTGACCTGGAAATGCCGTCAGCCCATGAACACTGCGACACTTTCTTGGAGGCACTGGCAGTTCAAAAAAGAGAGCAGGATTCCGATTACATCACCTTAATGAAACATTTGCCGGAGAAGGTTAAATTGGAAGGGACAAAATGGCTTCAGGCGATCGTGGATGACCGTTGTCAGAAAGCGGCCGGGCTGTTGCCTGCCATGCGTCTGTTCGAAAAATCGGGGAAGTAAAGGAAAAACACCAGTGGGTAAACTCTTCGGCACGGACGGCATCAGGGGGAAGGCCAATCAATACCCCATGGATGGGCCCACCGCGTTTCGCGTGGGTCAGGCCATCGTCACGGTGCTTAAACGGGATAATCCGGACGTACGGATAGTAATCGGCAGAGACACCCGTATCTCGGGTGACATGTTGGAGACTGCCCTTGCCGCAGGTGTTGCGTCCATGGGTGGGGAAGTTCTGTTTGCAGGTGTCTTACCCACACCTGCCATTTCATTTTTTACCGTCAAAATTGAGGCGGACGCGGGAGTTGTTATTTCCGCTTCCCACAACCCTTTTGAGGATAATGGCATCAAAATTTTCGGTAAAGACGGTTTCAAACTTTCAGATGCGCAGGAATTGGTCATCGAACGCCTTGTTCTGGAAGACGATTTTTCGGAATTCATGCCCTTGTCTGAAAAACTGGGACGCATTCGGAACCTGCCAGGCAGCCTGGATCAGTACGTGGCGTTTCTAAAAGGACATTTTCCTGAAAATCTTTCTTTGGGCGGTATGAAGATTGTGCTGGATACAGCCAACGGCGCTACTTATGCGGCGGCACCGTTGCTGTTTGAAGCTTTGGGCATCGATGTATCGGTGATTCACGATCAACCCAATGGCACCAACATCAACGACCGGTGCGGTTCTCAGCACACAGAGGACCTTGAAGCGGAAGTGGTTAAAAGAAAAGCCGATGCGGGGTTTGCTTTTGATGGTGACGGGGATCGGCTGATGGCCGTGGATGAAACCGGCACCAGACTCACCGGTGATCAGATTCTGCTGATCTGCGCCCGGTCTCTGAAAGAAAAGGGGCAGCTCAAGAACAACCTGCTGGTCAGTACCGTCATGAGCAATCTCGGTCTGGCCCGGGCCTGCCGGGAAAATGACATGGAAAGACACGAATCCCCGGTGGGGGACCGTTATGTGCTGGAGGACATGCAGGCGCATGGAGCGGTTCTGGGCGGAGAAGAGTCGGGGCATATCATTTTGCTGAATCACCACACCACCAGCGACGGGATAATTACGGCATTACAACTGTTGAGGGCAATGGTTCTAAATAAACAAATGCTTTCCGAACTTGCCGGGCTGATGACCGTTTATCCCCAGAAACTGATGAATGTACCGGTCAGAGAAAAACCCGATGTCTTCAGTGTGCCCGACCTGGCAAAAGCCATTGGGCAGGTGGAATCGGAACTGGGTGACGAGGGGCGGGTACTGGTTCGTTATTCCGGTACCCAGCGTCTGTGTCGTGTGATGGTTGAGGGTTCGACAATGGCCATTACCGAAAAGTATTGCCGTCAGATCGCCGACAAGGTGCGGGAAACCCTCGGCTGAGGCATCAGTTGCCTGAGCTATGCCTCGTCGAGAAAGAACTCTTTCATTTTATCGGCAACTTCCTCAAGTATTTCAGAAAGCCACAAGACATCGTCCACGGTGAGCCGCCCGGCCTTGGTGGAACTCTTTTTCCCATCTTTTCGCGTGTATGCCCTGGGTCCGATCTGTAACTTGGGATCACCATCGCCATATTGGTTGATTGAAATCTGAAGCCCTGTCTCCTCATTTTCCCAGGAAGTCAGAACCTTGTCTTTGCTTGCATCGTACGCCATAGGGTGGTTTTCCTTTCATCTGAATATACTAATATGCGTTCCCACATAGGGGTCCGGGAACGGGAAGATGTTTTAGATCCATCTATCGGATGGGGACGGCTACACCCACCGAAAGGAAGTGAATATAGGAGAAAGCATTTGCTATGGCAAGTGAAAAAACCCAACCACAGCGATTCTCATTTTGAAATGATAAGCCCTTGTGGGAGCGGCTTCCAGCCGCGAAAAAGCGCTGCGAGACGCCGCTCACACAGGTTTTACACCAAATCAGCGCCCATAAATAGAATTGCTGACCCAACCAATTGTAAACCGGTCACCCCTCAACCGAGGCCATCGTACTCACCGCGGTCTTAACAAGTTCAAGCAGTTTTCTGTCCGTTTTCCACCGATGGATAATTTGAACGTGTGGTCCCAAAGGGCCCCATTGAACCGGATCTGTTTCTTTAAAAAGCGCTACCGTCGGGGTTCCCATAAGGCCTGACAGATGGGTGATGCCGCTGTCGTGCCCCAGGTAGAGGGCGGCGGAACCCAGAACCCTCAGCAAGTGTTCCTTTTTGGGACACAAAAGGATTTTCATTGGCCTTTGCACATCCGTCCAACTCTCAAAAAACGCTTTTTGGGAAATTTCCGCGGGACCCAGCAGCAGGGTCGGCTTGAATTGGGAAAATCGGTCTGTTCCCGAACAAAACTGGAAAATATGCAACCAGAATTCTGTGGAATGGTTCTTTTTTAAGTCCCCTGATCCGGGATGAAAGACCACGCAATCCCGCTTTCTCGAGGAACAAGGGGCGGATATGAGGGGGCTTCCGGCCGCTTCATCCATAACCGCATGGCTGTTTAGGGGAAGACCCGCGGACGCCAGACATTCCGCCAGATAACGGGCCACATGGATTCTTTGGAATTTGGGCGGAAATGACGGAAATACAAAAACTTCGGCCTTTGGGAAGAACCGTTTCAGGTTTTGAAGGATGATCCCCTCTTCGTCTTTAAAAAATGCCAGAACCCGGTCTGCATCGGAAACCGGAAGGGGGGATGATCCCGATGGAAACGGCTGCTCTAAGAAAAGCCGGTGCCATCCCGCACGTTCCAGGTCCATGGCCCGAAAGACAGCGTCGCTGATGTAATCCAGGCCCGGTTGTCTTCCCACAAAATAAATGGTCGTTTTGCCGCGGAGTTCCGTCAGCGCCGGTAACATCAGAAGGGTGTCACCCAGGGCGCCCGGCCGGATCATCAAGAGCTTCAATTGCTTTGATCCTTTACCACGCCGGGGAGGCGACCACCAGAACCACACACTGTTCTTCACCCGTGTTCAACAAGGCATGGCTGTCGCCCGCGGGAATCCAAACGGCGTCTCCCGGTTTCACGGGCCGGGTTTCATTTCCCACGGTCATTTCCCCCGTACCGTTAACGATAAAATAGATTTCTTCCATGGGGTCAACGTGGGCTTCGATTTTCTTTTCCGGATCAAGCCTGGCGATGGCCAGGAAGCCGATTTCCTTGAGGTTCCTCCGATCCAGAATCATCTGAGCGATGGCGCCCCCATGGGCCAGATAGGTGGTATCCAGAACTTCCTTATCACTGATATTTCTCACTAACATATGATCAACCTTATTGACTTTTCAGTGGCATTGGGCAAGAATTCCAAACATATTTATTTTTTGTGCTTGAATCTTATAACCAAAATTCTGGAGGATGCCAAATGGAAAAAGGAAAACTGGATCCCCGGTTGAAATTGATCCAGCAGGCGGATATGAAAGATAAGGTGGTCCTGTTGCGGGTGGACCATAACGTGGTCAAAAAGGGCATCATCAAAGACCCGTACCGCATCGACGCCACCATCGGGACCCTTTATGCCATCGCAGCAGCAGGGGGAAAGCCGATTCTCATGAGCCATGTGGGCCGCCCGAAAGATAAAAAAACCGGCTCTATCACCTGTCGGGAAGACCAGTCCGTTCTGCCCATTGTTCACTACCTGGAACAGAAACTACCCGTTAAGATACACGCCCAGGAATTTCCCATCGATGAAGGGAAAGGGATTCAGCATATTGATGAGTCTATCAAACCTTCCCTTGCGGCCCTTAGAAAGGGCTATGTGGATATGATTTATCTTCCCAACAGCCGCTGGTTTGCGGGAGAACAGAGCAAGGGACCCGAAAAAGACGGGCTTTCCAATGAGCTGGCGTCCATTGCCGATCTCTTTATAAATGATGCCTTCGGTTCATGGGGTGTTGCGGCGTCTACTTATGATATAGCTACTCGGCTGCCCTCTTTTGCGGGTCATTTGCTTCAAAAGGAAATCAGCAATCTGTATCGGGTGCTGGAACCGCAGCGGCCCTTTGTGGGGGTGGTAGCGGGTGCCAAGTATGACACCAAAATCGGACCGCTCAAAGCCCTGTATGAAAAGGTGGATTATCTGATTCTGGGCGGGCTCATGTATAACACCTATCTCTCGGCCAGATACGGTGTTTCCATCAAGGGTGTGTCCGAAGAAGACAGGGCGCTGGCCATGAATTTGGTGGAAATGGACAAGCGTGGCGGAAAGATTCTGGAGATGCCCATGCTGGTGGCGTCTGAAAGTGTGGAAGAAAGGGCTGCCGGGGGCCGCCGCGTGGTGGAAATAGCACAGTTGAAAGATGGACTTGATCTCCCCTATGTGGTAGATATCCATGAAAAATCATTTGAGGATCCCAAAATCAGCAAAGTCATGGCATCTGCCCGAACCGTTTTTACCAATGCCGTCATGGGGCTCATGCCGCTCTTTTTTGAAGGTTCGGAAGCCATTTATCGACTTATCTGTAAAAACCGGGAAGCCACCAAGCTTTTTGCGGGAGGTGATACCCTTCAGGAGCTTCGGAATCTCTGTCCCGGGATTTATATGGCCGGTTTGGATGATCCGAAGACCTACTATTTTACCGGGGGTGGAAGCGTCCTTGCCGCCATTGAACAGGGAAGCCCCTACAATATGAAGCCTTTTGAGATATTACTCAAAAAGGAGAATGCATGACCTTGAACCCTGTTTTCGATCCTGGAAAAGGAGGACGGCCCATGCGGGTGGCCGCATTCATGTCCGGTTCTGGAACCAATATTATGCGCTTACTGGAGTACGAAAAGAGTCTGGGCGCACAGGATGGGCGTTCTCCTTTTGAAACAATTTTTATTTTCAGCGATCGTTCAGACGGCGGTTCCGCCGGCGAAAGGATTGCTCTCGAAAACGGCTTGCCCTATTTCAGCTATGACATCCGGGTGTTTCATGCCGGAAAGTCTATCAAACGAACGGTAGCAAACGCGGAAGGTCTTGCAGCCAGGCGGGAATATGACCGTTTGGCCAAGACGCTGGTGGAAGCGTTTCACATTGATGTCATCGCCCTTGGCGGCTATATGAGTTATACGACCCTTGGCAGATGCGTAAACGTGCATCCGGCGGACCTTTCTCTGCTGGATGAGGGCGGCAACCGAAAATATGTGGGAGATCAGGCTGTTCATGATGCCATTGCTGCCGGGGAGAAGGAGTTGAGGGCGTCAACCTTGTGGACGGACGCCGGCGTGGATACCGGACCCCTTCTCATGGTTTCCGATCCGGTTCCCGTGGTGCTTCCGGAACCCCTGGAGGATTTGATGAAAGACCGCAGCCGGTTTGACCAGGTCGCGGATGACCACCAGGAGCGGCTCAAGGAAGCGGGGGACTGGAAAATATTTCCCCGCACCATCGAACTCATTGGTCGGGGACGTTTTGCCTTTGACCCGAAGGGGCGGGTATGCCTGGATGGTTCACCCGTGCCCGGGGGGTATCGGGAATAAATTAAATTTTGGAGATCTTGCCATGACTGACTTGATCCTTTGGATGGACAAAGAAATTAACAAGATGAGACGGGACATGGACCGCCTTTTCAGGGAATCATGGTCCGAAATCGGGGTTGGGCTTTTTCAGGAAAAAGTTTCACAACAGATACCGGTTGAAACTTTTATGACCGAAGATGCATTTATCGTCCGTGCGGTGCTACCAGGCATCGATCCCGAAAACCTTGATATATCCGTCAAAGATTATCAACTGACGATCAAGGGGCGAAAAAAAGAGGCGTCTGATGAAGGAAACGGTTACTATACCCAGGTGGTTCGAAAGTTGAAGTCTTTTCGTCGAACCGTGCCGATCCCTTTCAAAACCACTGCGGAACAGATCAAAGCGACGCTCAATTCAGATATACTGAAGATTTATGTCCCCAGGCCGGACAGGGAAAAAAAATACCGTGTCAAAATTGAAATGGCCTGATTTTTCTGATTTGACGGAATCAAGGTACGTTGTTCCAAGAAGATGAAATTGGACCAACTGAAAACCAGGTTTATTAAATCGAAACATCATAACAGGAGATTGACCCATGCCTAAGAAAGCTTCCTATGAAGAAGTACCCATTGAGAAACTCCGCTGGAGACTTGATCCCGCAACGCTGCCGTTTAAAAGCACCGATGACCTGGAACCACTGGATGAAATTGTGGGACAGAAACGGGCTGTTGAAGCTTTCAAATTCGGAATGGGCGTTGACAGCCATGGGTACAATGTTTTTGTCACCGGTATGCCGGGTTCCGGACGAATGTCCACGGTTAAGAAGATGCTGGAAGAAATCTGCTGTAAAGACCGAGTTCCGGACGACCTCTGTTATATCAATAATTTCAAGAATCCTGAGACGCCCATACTCATTCGTCTCAAGGGTGGAGAGGGGGCAGGTTTTAAGAAAAATGTTCATGATTTTGTGGAACTACTCAAAAAGCAGATCCCCATGATCTTTGAAAGCCAGGAATATATCAACACCAAGAAAGAAATTATGGCGGCTTATGAAGCCAGGGGAAAAGGGTTCTTTAAAAGTCTGGATGAAAAGGTCAAGGAAGAAGGGTTTGCCATGGTAGATGTACAGGTGGGCCAGATCAAAAGGCCTGAGGTGATGCCTCTTGTGGATGGCAATCCGACCCACATTGACCAGGTTGAAGCCATGGTTGAAAAAGGTCGCTTCCCCAAAGATGAATTTGAAACCATGAAGGAAAAGTACGGCAAACTGAAGGAAAGGGTTGAACAGATCTTTATTGAACTGCGAGACCTGCAAAAGGAGGTCCAGGAAAAAATCGAAGAGATGGACCGGCAGACTTTCATGGCCAATGCATCGGATCTGGCAAAACCGCTTGTGGAAAAGTACCAAACCAAG
>JAJDOH010000089.1 GCA_022340265.1 Deltaproteobacteria bacterium
ACAAGGGAAACATCATGAAATACACGGAAGGTGCTTTCAGGGATTGGGGCTATGCGGTTGCTCAAAAAAAATTCGGAAATTACACGCTTACGGAAACGGATCTTTATGAAAAATTCCAAGGTGAGCAGCCTGACGGAATGATTGTGATCAAGGACCGTATCGCCGACGCCATGTTTCAGCAGCTCCTCCTGCGCCCGGAAGAGTATGACGTGATTGCCACCCCCAATTTGAACGGTGACTATCTTTCAGATGCCGCTGCGGCACAGGTGGGCGGACTGGGCATGGCCCCGGGCGCCAATATCGGGGACTGTCGTGCCTTGTTCGAGGCCACACACGGCACTGCCCCCAAATATGCGGGACAGGACAAGGTGAACCCCGGATCCCTGATTCTATCCGGGGTCGAGATGCTTCGCTTTATGGGATGGCGCGAGGCGGCGGATACGGTGGTTGAGGCTATCAAAAAGACCATTCGCCAGCGAACCGTCACCTATGACCTGGCCCGTCAAATGGAAGGAGCCAAGGAAGTTAGTTGCTCGGCATTCGGCGCCGCCATTGCGGCCAACATGGCCTAAACCGCTACGCTCTTTCACCCATGGGCATATAATCCCTCTTGAGAGGCCCTGCGTAGATCTGCCTGGGGCGGTACAGTTTCCACTTGGGATCGTCCGCGCTTTCTTTCCACTGAGCGATCCAGCCGGGCAGGCGGCCGATGGCAAACATGACCGGAAACATGTTGATGGGAATGCCGATGGCGCGTAAAACGATGCCGGCATAAAAATCCACATTGGGGTAAAGGTTGTGGTCAATGAAATAACTGTCCCTCAGCGCCACTTCCTCCAGTTTTTTTGCAATGGGCAGAAGGGGGTCTTCCCGGTGCAGCTTTTTGAGCACCCTGTTGCACACCTTTTCAATGATACGGGCTCTGGGATCAAAGGTCTTGTAGACCCGGTGCCCGAAACCCATGAGCCGAAAAGGGTCATTCCTATCCTTGGCCCGGGCGATGAAAGGGGCTGGATCGCCACCGCTGTCATAAATCTCCTGAAGCATTTCAATCACCGCCTGATTGGCACCTCCGTGCAGGGGACCCCATAGCGCCGATATGCCGGCGGAAATGGCGGCATAAAGGTTGACCCGGGCGCTTCCCACTGCTCGCACCGAGCTTGTGGAGCAGTTCTGCTCATGGTCTGCGTGAAGAATCCAGAAGACATTCAGTGCATCCACCAGATCCTCGTCAACAATATAGGGCTTCACGGGTGAATCAAACATCATGTTCAGAAAATTGGCGCAGTAAGAGAGGTCGTGCCGCGGGTATACCACTTTATGGCCCAGAGAAATTTTATAACTCATGGCCGCCAGGGTCCTGACTTTGGAGAGAAGCCTGGCAAATGTAATGTTGATTTCCTCTTCCTCACTTCGTTCCGGAATGCTGGGATAAAATGCCCTGAGGGCATTGATCATGGATGAAATCATGCCCATGGGATGCGCCCCTCTTGGGTAGCTCTCAAAAAAAGACCGCATGTCCTCGTGAACCAGGCTGTGATCGTTCAGCCGTACGGAAAAGCGTCGCAACTGTGCTTCGGTGGGCAGCTCCCCATTGATCAGAAGATAGGCCGTTTCCCTGAAAGTGGAATGTTCGGCCAACTGCTCCACCGGAATTCCCCGGTAGCGCAGGATTCCCTTTTCTCCGTCCATGAAGGTGATGCTGCTCTGGCAAAGACCCGTATTGCCGCATCCCGGATCCAGGGTGATCAACCCGGTTTCGCTTCTCAATCTGGCAATATCAAGCCCCCGTTCCCCTTCACTGCCCACAACCAGTGGGATTTCATAGGTTTTTCCATCAACGATCAGTTGTGCGGTGTCGCCCATAATATTTGACTCCTTCATCGCTTATGGATGGCTCAAAAAAGTGGGACACAAAGGTTCATGCTGTCTTCAGTTTGAAAAATACCGAATCAGTTGATCCACATGAAGGACTCCGTCAAACTGAAGTATTTCATTGTCACCCTTTTTCAAGACGCCCTTTTCGTCGTCAGGGTCTCCCAGCGAAGTCAGAATGATGTCCGCATCGCTTAGATCCTCACGTTCCGTATAGACATTGGTGGTAGCCACCACACGAAGACCGGCCGCTTTTGCCGCCAGAATACCGTTTCTGGAATCTTCAACCACAATGCATTGCCGGGGGTCAAGGCCGCTTTTTTCAAGACCCAGCAAATAGATTTCCGGGTCGGGTTTTTTCTTTTTTACCACATCGCCTGCAAGAACAAATTCAAACCGAATGTCTTTGAGCAAGCCATTGGCAATGGCACTGGCCGATCTTTCGTTGGCCGTGGTGCAGACCCCGAGTTTAAGGCCTTCCTCCATGGCTTCCTTCATGATTCTTTTGATGCCGGTTCGCAAAGGGAGTTTGCCCGACGCTATCAGGGAGATGAAGATCTCGGTTTTTTTCTTGTGGAGCTCCTTTATGAATTCATTCCGTTCATCTTCCGTCAGTTCCTCAAAAGAGCCTTTTTCCTCAAAATAGTGCCGCATTCTTTCCTTGCCGCCGGCAATTTGAAGCAGCCGGTGATAGTGCTCCACATCCCAGAGAAAATCGTATCCAAAGGCTTTGAAAGCTTCATTAAATGCGACCCGGTGGCCGTCTTTTTCAGTGTCAATGATGACGCCGTCTTGATCGAAAAATATCCCACGTAAATCTCCCATGGATGACTCCTTCCCCATTGAAACTTATCTTGATTCAAAGCGTCTTTTTAAGAAACAGCGGCATTTCGGTTACCCGGCTTTCCCGGCACAGCCCAGAAGATCAATCCAGTAGTGGATTCTCCCTTTGATGGCTTCTTTTACAGCTATATCAACTTTTCCGGGATTATATTCCTCTCGATGTGATGATATATATTCATAGGTTGTATCAATCAGGGAGTGTTTCAGATCGGTGGAGACATTGAACTTGGCGCCTCCCAGGGCAACCAGTTTTTTCACCACGGCCGGCTGTAAACCAGTACCACCGTGGATGACCAGTGGAATTTTAACTCCTTGTCCGTTAATAAGTTCAGCGATTTGTGCCAGTCGGTCAAAGTCGAGCTTGGGGTTTTTTGTTTTGTAAACACCGTGCGCCGTTCCGATGGCCGGAGCAAACAAGTCGATGCCGGTTTCATTTACAAACTTGAGCGCCTCCCCTGGATCGCACAACGCAGCTTCATCCTCGGAGACCTTCACCTGATCTTCGATACCTGAGACGGTACCCAATTCCCCTTCCACCGAGATATTGTCCATCCTGTGACAATACCGGCAGATTTCTTTGGTCTGACGGATGTTTTCCTCGAAATTCTGTTTGGAAGCATCAATCATAATGTTGGTATAGCCGGCATCTGCACAGGTTCTGCAATAGGGTACGTCCGTGCAATGGTCCAGATGAAGACAGATGGGAATGAGCGCCGATTGCGCTACCGTTCTATAGATGGCGCCAATCACTTCGGGTTTGAGAAATTTAGATGGGGTTACGGAGGTTTGAATGATCAGTGGGGACTTTTTTTCGGTGGCGGCTTCTACCACCGCCTCCAGCTGGATTAGATTGGTGACGTTAAATGCACCGACGGCATACTTTCCCTCTGTTGCTTTGATAAGCATCTCTTTCGCATTGACGATAGACATTTCTTTCCCTCATATAGTTTTTGATGGTGACGGTTAAGAAATTTTTGAACGATAATACGCGCTAAAAATAGGCACCTTCACGAATGTCGTAAATTCTTCATCATGATGTCAAGATGTTTTCTCACAGTGTTTTGAACAACAGCCCCGGTTTCACATGGGATTTTTCCACACGGGCTTTGTTGGTCAGACCGCTCAGCAAAAGGCCGGAGCGATAGCCGAAATTGTTGGCTCCCAGGATATCCGATTCCAGGTGATCGCCAATCATCATAACGCGGCTGTGATCTATGGTTTTGCCTGATCTTTTTTCCAACTGTGAATGACTGTGTTCAAAAATAGGTGCGTACGGTTTCCCCAAGTATAAGGGCTCAAGTGTCGTGCCGTATGCGTTTAATGCCCGCAGCATGAATCTTGCGACAGCACCGGCTGCCATCTGAATTTTTCCGGCGTTTCTGGGGTAGAATTCATCCGGGTTGGGTACAACGAGCAGCTTTTCAGGGGCTTCAATAAAGTGATTGATGACGGCATTGATGACCGCCTCCCAGTCATAATTGTCTTCACCGACAATGACGCCTTTGCAAAACGGCAGTTTCGCAAGTTCTCGCGTTACCAAAAGCCCGGCTTTTTCACCAAAACAAGGCTTGCCCAGGTCCCCCATGACGAAAAAAAGTTTGCCGCCAAGTTGCTGCTGCTCAACAAAGGCCGACAAACCGTCGCCACATGAAACGATCTCTTCAGGTGAAAAGTCCAGCCCGCATTTTCGAAGGGATCCGGATTTCTCCATGGTGGAACGATTCGCGTCGTTGGTGAGTAACGAAAAGTGGATCTTTTTCCTTCTCAGACCATTCAATAACGCCAGGCTGCCGGGCATCGGGCGGTTGTCAATTACCCAAACGCCATCAATATCAAATACGATTGCATCCAATTCATCCGGGTGATTTTCTAGCCAGTCGAGCAAAGAGCCAAAAACATTTATTTTAAGGGCAGAAGTGGATAACATAAAATTGTCAGGGTAACAAAGATCGCCCGCCTGATTTAATGAGGACAGTAATGCCGGCCTTCAATGGTGCGCGGAACAATAATCCCGCGGCACACACTGAAGGAACCGGCAGTTCAAGGAGTGGCCGTTGTTGGCGTATTAATTGCCAACAGCCATGAGGATATACGGTTTTTCAATATAAGTCTTTAGTTTTTTGAGGAAACGCCCCCCGTCCGCGCCATCGATGATGCGGTGGTCAAAGGTGAGACTCAGAACCATCCTTTTTCCAATCTTAATCTCCCCATTTGAAACGACCGGCTTTTCCACAATTCTTCCCACACCCAGGATTCCGCTTTCAGGCGGATTGACGATGGGGGTGAAGGCATCCACATCCAGAAATCCCAGGTTGGTCAGGGTGAATGTTCCACCCTGAAGATCGTTCGGCATCAGTTTTTTGGACCTTGCTCTGGCTGCCAGATCATTCAGCTCTGCCTGAATGGCGACCACGCTTTTTTTGTTGGCATCACGAATGACGGGGACCACCAAACCTTCTTCAACGTCCACCGCGACACCCAGGTTGACCGATTCCCATTCCCAGATTTCATCGCCCACAACACTGGCATTCATTCGGGGATAAGCTTCAAGGGCCATTGCCAGCAATTTGAGGAGAATGGCATTGTAGGATACTTTAATCGCTTCATCTTCCGGTCCGGCTCCCAATAGCTTTCGAACGCGGACCATTTCTCCGGCTTCCGCCTCAGTGGTGATGGTCAGTTGTGCGGACTGTTGCAGGCTTTGGTGCATCCGTTCAAAGATTACCTGTCGGACCCCGCGAATGGGCACCACCGCTTTTACCTCTTTGCCGGCGACCGGGGCAGGCTTCTCAGCGGCCGCTTTTTGCCCGGTCCCTTTTTCGATGGCTTGCTGCACATCTTCTTTTACGATGCGTCCACCGGGCCCCGTGCCTTTGAGGGTGCCAACATCCAGCCCGTGATCTTCGGCCATTTTTCTGGCGACAGGCGATATGGCCGTCCTGGTTTCGGAAGTTTCTTCGGCGGCGCGCTTGATGTCTTTTGCTTTAATCCGTCCACCGGGTCCCGTGCCTTCGACATTTGAGATATCAACGCCCATTTCCTTGGCAAGTTTTCGGGCTCTTCCGGAAATTTTGATTTTACCCGATTCCTCCCCTTCTTTCCTGCCCAAGCGCTTTCGAATCTCCGAAATATCCACACCCGAGTCCTGATCCAGATTTTCTTCCGATAATTTGTCCAGGTCGACGGTTTCTCCTTGCGACCCCACAATACCGATGGTGGCGAAGATTTCGGTTTTTTCACCGTCCGGAACAATGATTTTGAGAAG
>JAJDOH010000102.1 GCA_022340265.1 Deltaproteobacteria bacterium
TCAGATCATCGACGATATACTGGTTATCCTTCATGTGATAGGTCCTTTCTTTTCAGTTGCTTTTTAACATGCCATATTTTAGCTTTTATGGTAAAATAATGAAATGGAATAGGATAATAGGCTTGGGCTGTTTTTGTGTCAAGGGTTTGGCAGGCTTGATGTGTTCAACAAGCAATGACCTGAGAGAATGGTTCGAAATTCGGGAATCAAGTTGAAAGAAATAAGGAGGTTGGCTATTGGACCGAGTTGCGCGCGTTACCGAGATCATTGGCGCCTCTCCCGTGAGCTTTGATGAGGCAATCAAAATCGGCTTTGAAAGGGCCACGAAAACATTGCGGGGCATCACCGGTCTCAGGGTTCTGGAGCAAAGGGTGGCGGTTGAGGATGATACCATCCGTGAATACCGTGTCAGAATGGAAGTCATCTTTGTTCTTGAAACATAAATGGATGATCCAAAGGAAATGATTATGGAAGAAGATAAACGCCGGGAAACTGTTCGCGATGCCGAACAGGATTTCCTGGCAGAAATCAGTAACAACCAGTTCGGTGGGAGAACCGAAGAACAGGATTTTTTGGAAAGCATCAGCCCATCCTCTCCAAAAGAAGACATTCAGATCAACGTGGGCGAAAGGGTCAAACAGGTACGGAAAGACCGGGATTTGACCTTGCAGGATATTTCTCAGAGGACGGATCTGGAGGTGGCGTTTCTGGAACAGATCGAAAACGGCAGTGTAGCGCCTCCCTTGGGTACGGTGATCAAGCTGGCCAAAGCTCTTGACCTTAAGATGGGCTATTTTATATCGGGGGATGAGGATAGACCCTTCACCATCGTGCGAAAAAACGATGGGAAAGTTGTTTCCCGCTACAGTTCCAAAAAGGGCAAGTATTATGGATATGGGTACGAGTCTTTGGCGCCCCATAAAAAAGACCGGCACATGGAACCTTTTCTCGTGTCTCTGGAACCTTCAGAATCCGATGAAGAGCGATCGGCCCATGATGGACAGGAGTTCATCTATGTCCTTGAAGGCGCCATGGAAGTTCGGCTCGGCGAAGAGGTTTACGTCCTTGATCCGGGCGATTCCATCTATTATGATTCCACGGTTCCGCATCTGGTCAAGAATCATGGCAAAGATGTGACGCGCATTCTGGCCGTCCTTTATTCGGAGGGGTAATCCGCAGATGATTGCATTTGATTTGGAATGTTCCCAGGGACATCTTTTTGAAGGATGGTTTGACAGCCTTCAGTCTTTTGAGGAACAAAATTTAGAAGGTCTGGTTAGATGTCCTTACTGTGATGACGCCGAGGTCAGGAAAGTGCTTTCACCTGTGGCAGTGAAAACTTCTCAGCCAAAGGAAGCGACCCATCCTGCCGCCATCAATTACCAGCGACTTGCGAAAGAAGTCGTTGAATATATTAAGAATAACTCTGAGGATGTGGGGACGCGGTTTGCTGCCGAAGCGCTGAAAATCCATTACGGTGCTGCAGAGAAAAGAAATATCCGCGGGTCGGCAACGGAAGAAGAGGAAAAGACACTCAAAGAAGAAGGTGTGGCATTTTTAAAGGTCCCCATGCCTGCGACGGATCCCGAGAAGAGCAATTGACCGCATGAGGAGACAGATATGGGTAAGATAAGGAAGGCAATCATCAGTGTCACCGATAAGACGGGGATCGTGGAATTTGCCCAATCGCTGGCCGAGTTCAACGTGGACATATTGTCGACAGGAGGAACGGCCAAAGCCTTGCGCGATGGAGGGGTTTTTGTGACGGATATTTCGGCCTATACCGATTTTCCGGAAATGATGGATGGCCGCGTCAAGACCCTTCATCCGAAGGTACATGGGGGGCTTCTGGGTTTGAGGGACAATCCCGAACATGTGAAAGTCATGGCGGAACATGGGATTGAGAGCATTGATCTGGTGGTGGTGAACCTGTACCAGTTTGAAAAGACCGTATCGAAAGAGGGGGTGACACTGGAAGAGGCCATTGAAAATATCGATATCGGGGGGCCCTCCATGCTGCGATCCGCGGCAAAAAATTTCAAGGATGTAACGGTCATCGTCGATCCGGATGATTATGGGGAAGTATTAAAGGAGATGTCGTCCTCGAAAGGGGAAACCCTGATTTCTACACGGCTTAGACTGGCAAGAAAGGTGTTTCAACTGACCCATGAATATGATGGTGCTATCAGCCGGTATCTGGAAAAGGCGCAGTTATGAGGTTTGTTCTACTTTTATGGAATGATTCCATTTCGTTCTTGCCTTTCCGTTCAAGAAAACCCATCTTTTGATCAATGGAGAATTGCTTTGATATTCCTTTGTATCCGCCCAAGGCCGGGGCGGGCAAGGGCGGTTTGTCCAAATAGCGTCTTGAATTCTCGCTCCTCCATTTTCAGAAATTCCGTTATTCCGGGAAGGGAGATCTCATCAGTTTTTTTTAACCCGTTAAAAGGGCATACTTCCTGGCACATGTCACAACCCAAGAAACACCGGCCCATTCTTTTACCCGTCTCTTGATCAAGGTCACCGCCATATTCAATGGTGAGGTAAGAGAGACATTTGGATGCATTCAGGTGTCTGGGGCTTTCCAGTGCGCCGGTGGGGCACGCATCCACACAGCGTGTGCAGTCTCGGCATAAATCCTCCGTGGTCGTCCTGTCTAGGAAAGGGGGCAATTCGGCGGTGGTCAGTATTTCAGCCAGGAAAAGATAGGAGCCATGCCCGGGAACAATGAACATGTTGTTTTTCCCCAAAAAACCCATGCCCGACCGGTGGGCGAAACTCCGCTCCAGGATCGGAGCAGAATCAACGCAGACCCTCGTTTTTGCACCCGGGTATGATGCCTTGATTTCCGTAGCGAGGCGTTCGGCTTTTTTTCGCAGGCGAATGTGATAGTCATTATTTTTTGGTGCGCTGTATCGGGCCATGGTATACCCGTCAGGCGTACACGGTTTCGCCGAAGAGTAGGGGTATGCGAGACTGATGATGGCGCGGCACTCTCTAAGGAGTTTCCCCGGATCCTCTCTTAAGCTGCGATGCTTTTGAAGCCATGCCATCTGACCGAAATTTTCGGCATCAATCCATTTGCAGAACGCATCAAAAAAAGGAGGCTTTTCGGATGGAGAGAGCCCTGATGCAATGAACCCCAAATTCTTGGCCTGTTTAACGATGTTCATTGAAGGGGAAATGGAGTGAGGCTTTCGCAGCCCTTTTCTGTAACCAGTACGGTCTGTTCAAACTGTGCGGAAAGGGCACCGTCCAGTGTAACGGCGGTCCAGCCGTCATCAAGTATTTTGAGATTCTTTGTTCCCAGATTGATCATGGGTTCAATGGTAAACACCATTCCCGGAACAAGCTTGATGCCTTCTCCATGATTCCCGTGATGGGGGACCTGGGGCGGTTCGTGAAAATCAAATCCGACGCCGTGACCCACAAATTCTCTGACCACCGAACACCCTTCCTTTTCAGCAAAGGATTGGATGGCAAAACCGATGTCGCCGATCCGGTTGCCAGGGGTGACCATCGTTACCCCTCTTTTGAGACATTCTCGGGCAACATTGACTATTTTTTGGGCGGCTGGACCCGATTTCCCCACAAAAAACGTCTTGTTGGTGTCAGCGTAATACCCGTTTAGAATGGGAGTGACATCCACGTTGACAATATCACCCTCTTCCAGGACCCTATCACCTGGAGTGCCGTGGCAGATGACTTCGTTTACGGAAACACATACGCTTTTGGGAAAACCGCGGTACCCCAGTGGCGCCGGTTTGGCGCCTTTTTTAATGGTATAATCATGAACAAGGGTGTTAATATCATCCGTTGTCATTCCAACTCGGATGGAGGCTTCAACCATGTCAAGGGTTTCAATGGCCAGACGTCCCGCTTTTCTGATGCCGTCAATGTCTTTTGTTTCTTTAAGTCGAATGCCATGTTTTTGAAGATATAATAATTTGTTACGGCTCTTGGGAGAGGCGCTTTCCTTTTGAAGACAGCATTTTTTGTATTTCAATCCACTTCCACATGGGCAGGGGTCATTGCGGCGCACCTTCGCGCTTTTGTTTTTCATTGAGTGTTTTCAACCTCGGATAGCAGAATTTGTCATTCCATCGGATTCAAGTATGAATTCAATCCGTTAAACCTTGAATCGTCCGTTATGCAGTGTTATAAGGGCTGCACTATAGCAGGGCACGGTTTCGGGGTCAATGATCAGAAAATCCGTGAATAGATATGCAACACCACGATTAAGAACAATGAAATAAGGTCAATATGAAAAAAAGTAAAGAAAAAAGCGCATTAATCCTGGGGGTTTCCGGCCAGGATGGTTCCTATCTGGCAGCGTTTCTTTTGGCAAAAGGGTACCGTGTGGTCGGCGCTTCACGGGATGCCCAGATGTCTTCATTTGCCAATCTGAAACGCTTGCAAATTTATGGCAGGGTAGAACTTGAATCCGTTTCACTGAATGACTTTCGAAGTGTGCTGCAGATTTTGAAAAAGGTTCAGCCCAACGAGATTTATAACCTTGCCGGCCAGACGTCAGTGGGGCTTTCCTTTGATCAGCCCGTCGAGTCATTTGAAAGCATCAGCATCGGTACACTGAATCTTCTCGAAGCCATTCGGTTTTTGGACATCCCGATCCGTATCTATAATGCGGGATCCAGCGAGTGCTTCGGCAACACGGAAGGTGTGGCAGCCACCGAAGAAACACCCTTTCGCCCCAGAAGCCCCTATGCCGTTGCAAAGGCGGCCGCTTTTTGGCATATGGCCAATTACCGGGAAGCCTATGGGCTTTTTGCCTGCTCCGGACTATTGTTTAATCACGAATCTCCCCTGCGGCCGGAACGGTTTGTGACCCGCAAAATCGTCAATGGGGCCTGCCGTATCGCCAAAGGAAGCGGTGAAGTCCTTCAACTGGGAAATATTGAAGTGGAACGGGACTGGGGATGGGCGCCTGAATATATTGGGGCCATGTGGCGAATGCTTCAGCAGGAAAATCCGGAAGACTTTGTGATCGCCACCGGGGAAACCAACAAACTGGCGGATCTTGTCCGCGAAGCTTTTGATATGGTAAATTTGAACTGGAAAGATCACGTAACAACCAGCGAAACCCTTTTTCGACCCACGGATATTTTGACGGTCAGGGCCGATCCGGGGAAAGCGGAGCGAAAGCTGGGGTGGAAAGCCAAATTTAAAATGAAAGATGTGGTACGAATGATGGTGGAAGAAGAACTGAAAAATATCTGAAAACCAGTCATAATCGTTGGGAGCAATCATATGAAAAGAGCACTGATCACCGGCATTACCGGCCAGGATGGCGCTTATTTGGCCGAATTATTGTTAAAGAGGAATTATGAGGTTCATGGCATTAAACGAAGGGCCAGCCAGTTTAATACAGACCGAATCGATCATCTTTATCAGGACCCCCATGAATCGGACAGAAAGTTTGTCCTTCACTATGGGGACCTGACGGATTCCACCAATCTCATCCGCATCGTTCAGCAGGTTCAGCCGGATGAAATCTATAATCTGGCGGCCCAGAGCCATGTTCAGGTATCTTTCGAAACGCCGGAATACACCGCCAATGCCGATGCGCTGGGAACCCTTCGACTCCTCGAAGCCATCCGCATACTGGGGTTGGAAATGAAAACGAAATTCTATCAGGCGTCCACTTCGGAGCTTTACGGTCTGGTGCAGGAAACGCCACAAAGCGAAAAAACGCCTTTTTATCCTCGTTCACCCTACGCAGCCGCCAAACTCTATGCTTACTGGATAACGGTCAATTATCGGGAGGCATACGGGATTTTCGGGTGCAATGGTATCCTCTTCAATCACGAATCCCCCATACGGGGAGAAACCTTTGTGACACGGAAGATTACCCGGGGACTGGCACGGATCAAGTTGGGCTTTCAGGACTGTCTGTACCTGGGTAACCTGGATGGCAAGCGTGACTGGGGGCATGCGCGGGACTATGTGGAACTCATGCACCTAATGCTTCAGCAGGACCAGCCAAAGGATTATGTGATTGCCACCGGTCAGCAATACTCGGTTCGAGATTTTGTCAATGTGGCGGGGAAAGAAGCCGGTTTTGATATTCGCTGGGAAGGCGAAGGCATTGATGAAAAAGGGTATGAACAACAAACGGGAAAATGCATTGTCGCCGTTGATAAACGATACTACCGTCCCACCGAGGTGGACACCCTTCTGGGGGACGCCAGCCTTGCCCGGGAAGCGCTGGGCTGGAAACCCAAAACCACATTTCAGGAGATGGTGGCCGAGATGGTGGCTCAGGATCTGAAAGAGGCAAGCCGGGATCTGATTTGCCGAAAAGAAGGATTCTCCATCAAAAATTATTATGAATAGCAGCCAAAAGTGTTCTGGAACAAAAAAAATATTGACACAAGGCAACTTCACTGATAAATATTTATGTTTTTAATTTTATAGCGGCTCCTTGTCCCCAATTGCGGGGACCACCCCTAACGAAATAAAGCGCTTTGGCAAATATTCGTTTTTGCAGAGGTCTTTAAGGGGAAATGGCCGAAAGGAGAGAACAAAGATGAGATATTATGAGACCCTTTACATCATCAACCCGAACTTGGCGGACGAGGACTACCGTGCCGTTGTCGCCAAATTTACCGACGTCGTGGAGAAAAATAGCGGTGTCGTAACAAAGGTGGATGAGTGGGGGAAAAAGACGTTAGCCTACGACATCAAGAAGTTTGACAAAGGTTTCTATGTGCTACTTCAATTTTGTGGAGAAGCGGGTTTGACGGCAGAACTCAAAAGAGAGATGGGTCTGGATGACAGGGTGTTAAAATATCAAACCATCAAATTGAGTGATAATGCGGATCCTGAAAAACTGAAGCCAGAGCCCGGTCCAGGCGAGGCCGAACCGGTTGAAGCAGTCGAAGAGGCGGCAGATTCAGAGAAAACAGGCACGGAAGACGAGGGTGAAGAAGATGGCGTATAATCGATCCTTTAACAAAAGCGGCGGTGCGACCCGAGGCAGGTTCCGAAAGACTTTTCACCGGCGAAAAGTCTGCAAATTCTGCGCGGACAGCAGCCTTTCCATTGATTATAAAGACGTAAAGATTCTCAGGTATTTCACCACGGAACGGGGTAAAATCACGCCGCGCAGGATCTCCGGGAATTGCGCCAAGCATCAGCGTATGCTGACCGTGGCCATCAAGCGGGCCAGAAACATCGCGCTTTTACCCTATACGACGTCTATCGTCAGATAGTCCCAGAATCCTTAAAAAGCGCTCTGAAAACGCTTCAGAGCGCTTGAGGCTTTTTGCCATTCTTGAAATCCAATGAAAATGACAGATGTGCTGGGGTGTGTGGGAGGAGCTGCGTTCCTGCTTCTTGCCTCAGCCTGGATCCCGTTTATAGGCCCTTTCTTCAGCCTCCTGACACCATTGCCGTTTCTCTGTTACACAACCAGCCTCGGCCTTCGCGATGGGATCAAGCTTGCAGCGGTAGCTGTTTTTACCATTGGACTTCTTGCCAACCTTATGGGGCAACCGCAGGTTGTCATTTTTGTAATTGAGTTCAGTATCATCGGGATCGGCCTGTCGGAGCTTTTCAGACGGGAACTGGCGCTTGGCCAGACATTGCTTTTGGCAACGGTTTTCATGCTGTTGCTGGGTTTCGGGCTACTTTTCTTTATAGGCCTGTCCAAAAATATGGGTCCCATCGAGATGATTCTCGCCTATATGGCGGAACACCTCAATGCCACCATCGGGGCCTATAAGGATATGAATGTTGAAGGGGCAGGGACGGACGTAAAGGCTCTGGAGACCTACGCGAAAGCTTTCATGCTGATCATTAGCAGGATTTATCCGTCTCTCATGATTATGGGTACGGGCTTTGCGCTGTGGTTGAACATTGTCATTGCCAAGCCGCTCTTCAAGGTTTGGCATCTCAAATATCCGCCATTTGAGCCCATGGATCGCTGGCAGTCCCCCGAATATTTGGTATGGGGCGTTATTGTTTCCGGTTTTGCGCTGTTTTTGTCATCAGGGAGTATCGAATTTCTGGCCATAAACGCCCTGATTGTTATTTTGGCCATTTATCTTTTTCACGGGCTATCCATCGTACTGTTTTTTTTGAACAAGTATAAGGTTCCCACGTGGATCAGAATCGGTGCGTACATTTTGATCATGATTCAGCAGCTCTTTTTTGTTGTGCTGATACTTGCCGGTTTGTTTGATCAATGGGCTGATTTCAGGAAAATTCATCGAAGAGCCGATAGCTGAGCAGAGGGAGGAAAATCAAATGGAAGTAATTTTAAGACAGGATGTTGATGAACTGGGCCTTGAAGGGGATGTTGTCAATGTGGCCAAAGGCTATGCCCGAAACTACCTGATTCCGCAATCCATGGCTTTGGAAGCCTCGGAACACAACCGAAAAGCACTCGAAATGCAGCGGAAAAAAATTGAATTGAAACGAGTGCGGGTAAAAGAGCAGGCGGAAAAAGTGAAAGCCGAAATGGAAAAAGTCGTGTTGACCTTTTCACAAAAGGCGGGAGAAGAGGGAAAACTGTATGGCTCCGTAACTTCCATGGATGTCGCTTCACAGCTCAAGGAACAGGGCATTGATATTGAAAGAAGGAAAATCGTACTGGAAAAACCCATCAAAGAGCTGGGTGAATTCCAGGTTGACGTTAAAATCTACCCCGAGGTGACGGCGGCCATCAAAGTGGTTGTGAAAGCGGAAGAGGAAGCCACTGAAGAATAAGGAAAACGGTATACGGTTTACAGTTGCCGGTTTTCACTGGAAAACCTGCTCTCGCATCCACGGCCCAGCGTGGTAAAGACAAACCTAAACCTCATGCCTAAGGTGTAGCCGTTAATCATGCCTGGTAACAAAGATCGCACCGCCCGTTCTTCTCCGAAAGTTCCGCCTCACAATTTGGAAGCGGAACAAGCCGTGCTGGGCGGGATACTGTTAAACAATGATGCCATGAACCAGCTCATGGATATCCTTTCTCCCGATGATTTTTACCGGGAAGTCCATGCCACCATTTTTGATGCGATGGTTCACCTCTATAATGAGAGTGAACCCATTGATGTCATCACACTTTCCGAAGCACTCAACAGAAAAAACGGGCTTCAAAAGGCCGGTGGTGTCGATTATCTGGCAGTTCTGGTTGAATCGGTCTCCACTTCAGCGGGAATTGTCTACCATGCAGAAATCATTCGGCATGCGTCAGTGCGGCGGCGGCTGATTTCGGAGTGTTCAAATATTTCGGAATTATGCTTTCAGGAGCAGGATGATACCGACGATCTCCTGGAAAAAGCGGAGCAGACGATTTTCAGTATTGCTGAATCCCAGATCAAGGACGGCTTTCAGGATCTGAATCACGTTATCAAGGGAAGTATGGAAAAGGTGGTGAAAGCGGGGGAATCCAAAGGATTCCTGACGGGTATCACCACCGGGTTTGATTATTTTGATCGTTTGACGGCCGGCCTTCAACCATCGGATCTGATTATTGTGGCTGGCAGGCCCAGCATGGGTAAGACGGCACTGGCGCTGAATATGGGATACAATGCGGCCAAAAATACAAAAAAGGGGGTCGCTGTTTTCTCTCTTGAAATGTCCCGACAGCAGCTGGGTATTCGTCTGCTGGGGTTTGAATCCCGAATTGATGCCACCAGGTTAAGAACCGGAAGGCTTAAGAAGCACGAGTGGCAGGAATTGATCGATTCCGCTGATCGCCTTTCGGAAATTCCCATTTTCATTGATGACAGTTCGGCCATCACCGTGCTGGAAATGAAGGCAAAATGCCGAAGGCTCAAGAAAAGAGGCGAACTGGGTCTTGTGATTGTGGATTATATGCAATTGATTCAGGGGCGACGGTCAGCGGAGTCCAGGCAGTTGGAAATGTCAGAAATTTCCAGGGCACTCAAAGGGTTGGCCAAAGATCTCGATATCCCGGTGGTGGCATTGTCACAGCTCAACCGAAAGGTTGAAGACCGGCCGAACAAGCGCCCACAGCTGGCGGATCTAAGGGAAAGCGGTGCCATTGAGCAGGATGCGGACGTGATTGTATTCATCTACCGGGATGAGTTTTATAACCCTCAGTCCGAGGAAAGCCAGAATATCGCGGAGATCATCATCGGGAAACAGCGAAACGGCCCTACCGGCTCCCTCAAACTAACTTTCCTGAAAGAACTGACACGATTTGAAAATTTTATTCAGGAAGATGTCCCCATGTAAAAAAATACCGGTTGACGGTTTTTCGCAACCGTAAACCGTGAGCAGTACTCAGGCGCTTTTCCACCCTGCCGAGTGCATTTTCCGGTTTCCTTTCCCCACCAACAGACACTCACACCCGGGCAGTGAATTCACAAACCGAATCCCTTTTTCCGGCCGCATGACGAATACACTGGTGGACAAGGCATCTGCATCCATGGCCGATTTGGCCAGAACGGACACACTGTTGCTGGCATTGGGCGAAAGACCGTTATATGGGTTCACAATATGGTGGAACATCTTTTCCCTGTCAAAATAGACTTCATAATTTCCGGATGTGGCGATGGCGCCGTTCGTCATTCTTATTTTGTCAGGATACTGTTGCATTTTATGAGGGTCCTGTACCGCAATGGTCCAGGGCTTGCCATCGAGCCGGCGTCCCGAGGTTCGAATATCCCCTCCCGCATTGATCAGGTAATTTTCGATGCCAAGTTTGGAAACCTTATCTGACGCCTTATCTATGATATATCCCTTGGCAATACCGTCCAAGGTGATGCCCATCCCCGACTTTTTCAATGATATGCTGTTTCCCTCAAGTTGAATGTGGCTTGCATCCACCAGTCTGAGGGCTTCAGCCATCTCTTTATTGCTGGGAGGAGAGGGGTTTTTTCCGGAAAATCTACTCTTGAGTAGGTCCACCACCGGTTTCACCGAAATGTCAAAAGCCCCGTTACTGATTTTGTAATGGACCAGCGCACGTCTTACCACATTGACCATGTCCGGGGGAACATCTGTCAAATGGCCTTCCCGGTTGAGCTGTGCTACGGCTGTTCCCTGGTCGAAGCGATTCATATCCCGGGTCAACCGATCGATTTCTTCAAAAGCCCGGCAGATGGCTTCTTGGGCTTGATCGCGTGACGCGTGCAGTAGCGTCATGGATACGAAGGTTCCCATGGCAATCCGGGTTTCGGAAACCTTATACAATTTGCGGTCAAATTTAACGGTTTCAGCGGAAGCGGGAATCGCTACAGCCGCGGTAAGGCCAACCCCGAGCATACCGGAAATTTTCAGGAAATCCCTGCGATCCATCATGCCGCCTGATAATTGTCTCATATCCTTCTCCATTACTGTTTCCTCCATGTGGTTTTTAGCCGCCAAAGGTCTCACAGTTTGTGTGTAATCTTTTTAAGCAGTTAATATTTCAGTGGCCTGAACAATGTCACGTTCAATCTGAGCAACCAGATCCTCAACGGATCGAAAGGTTTTCTCATCTCTGAGCCGCTCGATAAACTTGATCCGAATCTGCTTTCCCAACAGGTTGCCCTGAAAATTAAGAATATGGGTTTCAACTGAAAGCGCCCCATCCCCAAAGGTCGGATTGTAGCCGACGTTGGTCACGCCGTCGTAGGTTCGGCCTTCAACCAGGACCTTTACCACATAAACACCCTTTTTGGGAACCAATTCGTCAATTAGAGCAAGATTTGCCGTGGGATATCCCAGAAGCCTACCGCCCCGGTTCTTTCCCTTAACCACCGTTCCACCAACTTGATAATCGCGCCCCAGGAGCTTTTTGGCTTCATGCAGTTTTCCTTCCTGGACCAGGGTCCGAATGGATGTGCTTGAAACCAGTATGTTTTCCACATAGACGGGCGGCACCACGTGAACCTGGAAATGAAGCGCTTTACCCATGCGTTCAAGGAGTTCAATGCCTCCTTCACGCCTGGCACCGAAACTGTAGTCATACCCCACCACAATTTCCTTGATGCCGATTTTGTTGACCAATATGTCCTGAATAAAGTCTTGGGCGGAGATTGAAGCAAACTGGCGGGTGAAAGGGAGACAAAAAATGATATCCATGCCGGCAGCTGTGATCAATTCCAATTTTTGCTCGGTCAATGTGATCAGGGGAGGACCATTGCCCGGTTTCATGACTTTAATGGGGTGCGGGTCAAAGGTTATGACGACGGACTGGCCGTTGATGGCGGCAGCCCTCTTTTTTGTTAAATCGAAAAGGCTCAAATGTCCTTTGTGGACGCCGTCAAAATTCCCGATTGTCAATACGGGGTTACGAAAAGTCTGGTTAATCTGTTCCAGATCTGAAATAACAGGCATTCTTTATTTAATACTCTCCAGAGCGACACACGCTACTCATATAAAAAGCGTGGCTCTCAGAATTCAGGGGGTGTTTTTACAATAAAATAAGTTGACAAATATAACCCAAAAATATACCTTTCCTTTCACGAAATATCAACTTTATTTTCGCGCCGAAGTGGCGGAACTGGTAGACGCGCTAGGTTCAGGGTCTAGTGGGCGAACGCCTGTGCGAGTTCGAGTCTCGCCTTCGGCACCATCGATTAGAATAAGCCGTAATCTTAAATGGTTACGGCTTTTCTATTTTCATGCCTCATGCCGTGGGCGAAAATCGTTACCATTGCCACTTGAAAAGAGAACACCCCGATAAGCCTATTCCGGAAAAATGTTCTTAAGAGCACCGCCTGGAATCCATGCCGCTGTTGCTACTGCTGCTGAGTTAAGCGGGAAAAGCATAAACCAATGGGCAGTGGATACTTTTGAAAAGGCCGCCCATTGAGGACTGAAATACCCCCTGGACACCATCGCATTTTTGAATCAGCTTACTGTTTGGAGAAATGGCAAAAGACCTGGATGTAAGTAAGGAGGGGACCGGCCTATTTCTGGAAATCTGTTTGATTTGGCCCGTGTTATCTATCCTATGCTTTTAACGGCGAACGGATCATCTCATGGCTCTGGTAGAGCCTGATTCCAGAGAATCAAAGCCTGGATCATCGAGAATGTTAAAAGCGGCCGGTATCTCCCTGGCATTCCCTTTTTGTGGACCTCCCTCGGACATGTTTTTTCAAATACCCCTTTGCGGATTAAGCGAAGAAAGCGCGGCATGCACGCCAATGCCTTCGGGGAAGGTGGTCCCCTATTTTTATCTGACGTTGATAAAACCTTGAACTTCTGAGTCTGTAAATACTATCATACCTTCTGTAAAAAAAAATCGTTGATAAAATAAAAAAGAATCTCAACAGAGACCCACATGGATATCGACCGTCATTCCTTAGATAAAGGATATGGGGGTTTTTATTTGGAGGATCGTTTGTCAAGGGAAGGGAATGGCATATCGGAATACGTTGCGGCTTTGGAGCGTGTTAACGACCAGTTGTTAATGACACCAAGATATTGCATCCAGCTACTTGCCAAATTCAAAAACCTGACTCCAGATTCGGAGGGTTGACAAGAAATGATGGCCGACCTCATGTTGGTTGTGAACGAAGTGGAAACGGCTCGTGAGACAAAGACTTTTCACTAAACATGAATGACCCGGAGGGAGATTATTTTTGATGCATCGTGAAAGCCAAAAAACGAATGGAGAACACCAATAGGTAATAACTCACTCATAGCTATCGTCGTAATTTCCGTTTGTGTGTTGTTTTCTGTTTTCCTATATTTTCAAAATGATCGGTTTACGACCGAAAATCGAACGTCATGAAAAAAGGAATCAGCATCGTCATTCCCACCTACAATGGTGGCAGGATTTTCATGGAATGTCTCAAGAAAATCAAAGAACAAAAATATTCTGGTGAAATCCAGCTGATTGTCATTGATTCGGGATCTGATGACGGAACTCCTGATCTAGCTGAAGATGCAGGGGCAATTGTAAGAAGGATTGATAAAAGGAAATTCAACCATGCTAAAACTAGGAATGCCGCTCTTGCTTGGGTGAATTGCGATAATGTTGTTTTTACAGTACAGGATGCGATACCATGCAATGTAACCTGGCTTTCAGACCTTGAGCATTCGATCAATCAATACAGCGTCGTGGCCGTTTATACGGATCAGATCCCTCATGATGATGCGACACTTTATGCACGTTTCGAAAACCGAGGCATCCGCAATTTCAGGGGGCAAGAACGCGTTCTGCAGAGCCTTGACTCCCTTGAATCCTTTCAAGAAATGCCTTATCATGACGCCTACAAGGCAATCGCTCTGGACAATGTTTGCGCAATATACAGGAAAAACTCCCTCATGAATTTTCCGTTCCCCGAAGTGGATTTTGCGGAAGACATGGCCTGGTCTTTTGCCCAATTGCTTAAGGGACAAAAAATCCTGTATCAACCTTCCATCACAGTGCGGCATTCTCATAACCGGACCCCTTACTATGGTTTTCGACGTCAAATCATAAATTCTTACTGGTGTGCAAAAATAATGAACCGTGTAGCCCAGGACTTTTCATCATTGTCGCCAACAGATTTAATGTTTTTGACCAGCACTGTTCGGAAAATTGGGGTTTCTCTAAAGACGGATCTCTTGAAGATGGGGGATAATTCTGCTCTAAATGGGCAACAAAGCCTCCGTGTGATCGAAAAGATAGTTGAGCGATATTCATTTATAAACAGGGCAAGATGGTTTCTTATAGACCAGCCGTCAAATATTCGGAAACATGTATCCTCTGAGTATGAGATGATAAAAGAGCAAACCTGTCAAAACATAGTGCACACTTTGGAATTGATTAAGACAGACGCGAAGGTAGAAATTGCAGATAAGTTGATGGAGGCACTTGAACATATTATAGCCAATTTGTTGGGGAGAATGTATGGAGAGGTTTATGCGAGCAGCATAATACGGGGCAATGCATCACAGACGCTCTCGTCATTCATGAGGCATTATATGCAGGGAATATGATTTGAAACAAGGCGAGTACGAATAGAATTCATGAAAATCTTGCATATCAGCACTTACGACATTAAAGGCGGCGCAGCTCGGGCTACCGAGCGGTTACACCGGGGCCTTCGCGAGCTTGGCGAGGATAGCCAGATTCTCGTAAGGGACAAGAAATCTGAGGACCCCGCTGTTATTGCATCGGGTTGGGAAAACAGTCCAGTACCTGGAGGAAGACAATTCATTTTAAACACGGCAGTGCAGACATACTATATCGATAGCCACCGCACTGAGTTAAGTGATACGTTCTTTTCTTTAGGCTACCCCGGATGTGATATTTCACAGCTGGATATTGTTCGAGATGCAGATATAATCAATTTGCACTGGATAGCAAGATACCAGTCGCCTATGACCCTGCACAGACTTTTTTTGCTGGGCAAACCGGTTGTATGGACACTTCATGATCAATGGCCATTTACCGGCGGTTGCCATTATGCCGCCGGCTGTGAGAAATATCGTAAGGATTGTAATCGTTGCCCGCAGCTTTCAAATGATACTTTTGATCTGCCTGCGGCTGTTTTGAAGGATAAACTGGCCTTATTCAAATCTGCCGACCTGACCATCGTCAGTCCCAGCCGCTGGCTTGCCACCTGTGCCGGAGCGAGCAGACTTTTCATGGATTTGCGTATTGAAGTGATCCCTAATTCTGTGGAAACCGACGTTTTTGCGCCGATCCCAAAAGCTGTGGCATGCAGGAGTTTGGGCCTTTCTCCAAATACTCTTTCCATCCTCTTCGCGAGTGAACGTGGCAATGAAAAAAGGAAAGGCTTTCAAAAACTCATAGCTGCCATTAAATGCTGTTCTGAACATGATGGTTTTAGAAGTCTCATTAAAGCAAATAAGATCAAGCTGATTTCCTTCGGATACTTTCACAATGGAATGGATTCAGCAGGCATTCCTTTGGAGACTTTGGGATACCTGGATTCGAATGAAAAAATTGCCATGGCTTATTGCGCTTCGGACTTTTTTGTTCTCCCGTCATTAGAAGATAATTTACCCAACACAATGTTAGAGGCCATGAGCTGTGGCACGCCCGTTCTTGCCTTTGACGTGGGCGGTATACCCGATGCGATACAGAATGGCATAACTGGCGAACTTATCCCCTCGGGCGATGTCAGGAAGATGGCTGATGCAATTCTGTCTTTACTTTTTGACGATAAATCAAGGAAAAAAATGCAGCAAAACTGCCGAAAATTGGTGTTAGAAAAGTTCTCTTTGGATGTCCAAGCAAGGCAATACTTAAAACTATACAAAGCATTAATTCAGAAACGCAATTGCTCTCCAGTAACCGTGACCGTTGACAATGGTTCAAAATCTCCAAAACGTTGGGGCGCAAGTGAAATAAAATCCTCTGCTCCGATTTTTGATCCTTCGGTTGGTCCCAGTTTTAAAGCGATCCAAGATAGTGTGGTACTGAAAGCACTCACTGAACTTGCACCCGTTCTTTATGAAGAACTACAGACAAGCAATGCTGACCGAGAGGCGCGGCTTAAAGCCATCCATCATTATCAAAAGACCCTCAAGTGGTATGAGAATAATCTGGAACAGATTCAGGAAGAACTGAAGGAAAGCAATGCTGACCGGGACGCACGCTTGAAATCCATCCGCCTGTACGAGGAACAAATTTACACTTACCAGACGGAAATCCAGAGGCTGCAAGAAGCAAGAGCGACTGACTTGGAGCAGATCAACAATTACCGAACGAAAGTCCAAGAACTGGAGGAGCAGATTCAGGTAAAGGAAACCGAATACAGGGAGACATTGGGTAATCTGGAGGAGAGAATTACTTACCTGTCCACAGCAGGCAAAGCCCTTCGAATTCTAATACACAAAGTCGTGTATAGATCTTTTTTAAAAAAGTTTTTTGACCGCTATTACGAATTTTTTGATCAAACCTTCCTTTTCGTATCAAACCCTTTTCGTTTCTTGAGAAAAGCAAAGCCAAAGCGTACTGAAAAGCAGACGCCGTCAGTCAATTCTCCGATCATGGAGGCTTTTGTTGCTGCAAGAAACATTAGAAGCGATATGGATGAACAAGCCCTGGAGCTATTTTATCAAATAGGGATGAATCTGGATCATGTCCTATGCGTTTCTCCTTCTGCATGCAACGATCAAACAGTGTATATGCTTTCGAAGGCAGGCGCCAAAGTGACCTATATCACTGGTAACAAACCTGTTTCGGATCAAATCCTGGACCTGGATATCAAGCTTGTGCGGGATGAATTGGGATCCTGGATGGCAGGAGCCGGGGAAAGATGCCTTGCGGGCTATGATGGCGTGGTTATCGACCTTAGCGTTTTGAAGGATGACCTTCTTTTGCTCAAAGGTCGTTTGTTTGGGAATAACAGAATTTTCATCACAACGGATTGGCCTGAAGCAAATCCCTCGGTTGTTTCACTGAGGCAGAGCGGCAATATAACCCATGGACTAATAATTGTTGATGCGCTCCCTTCGGAATGGCTGGATCCGGTTGGCAAAGCCGGTCTATTTTCTGTCCAGACGGAATGGCCTCGGAAACGTTGGGAATTTCAGTTTCCTCCCACCTTGCCTTCCGGTCGCCCCTGGCCAAAAATCTCCGTTGTCACGGTTACCTACAACCAAGGAGACTATCTGGAAGAAACCCTTCGATCAGTACTGCTACAGGGTTATCCAAATCTTGATTATATTGTCATTGACGGGGCTTCCACAGATAATACGCCCGCAATTCTCAATCGGTACGAAAACGCTTTAAGCCACTGCATTAGTGAAAAAGACGAAGGTCAGGGGGAGGCTCTGAACAAAGGATTCTCTTTGGCAACCGGTGACATATTTGCGTGGCTTAACAGTGACGATCTATATATGCCGGATACACTGTTGCGGGTTGCACTTGCATTTGATACTTATGAGACTGAAATGGTGGCGGGTGGATGCACTCTGGTGAACGGAGCGGTAAAAAAGCTATTCCGTGTCCATCACAATGCACTCCCGTTCGGTAAACCGATGCCTCTGCCGTTTGATCGACTGCTAAACATTGACGGTTCCTGGCAGAAGGGTGATTTCTTCTACCAGCCGGAAGTCTTTTGGTCACGTGAGATATGGATGAAAAGCGGTTCACATGTGGACAAAAGATTGTTTTACAGCATGGATTACGAGCTCTGGGTGCGGATGGCTGCCACTGGAGCAAAAATCGTTCATATTCCCGATGTCCTGGCCCTTTTTCGCATGCATGACAACCAGAAAACCAGTGGAGAAGATTTACCATTTCTGGGAGAGCTGCGCAGGGTGAGCGCAGCTTTCAAAGAAGAATTGAAGCATGGGCGTACATCCCTAATGGGCTAATACTGTTTCATGAATCTCGAACGAATACAAGACAAACTGGATCGTGGAAAAAAACTGCGTATCTTATTCCTGAACGATGTTGGGTTTCAATACGGCGCAGGAATAGCTCAACTTCGGCAGATTCAATCCTTTTTGCTTCTCGGACATGAAGTCATGGGGCTTTGTTGGCGAAGGGGGGCGGAAGCCGACATACCGTTTTTCGGCCAAAATGGAGACGGTTTGTGGTTGGGATTGCGTGAATTAACAAAGATCCACTATAGTGAAGGGTATGGCAAAAACGAACTCATTGATGCCTTGGTGAATGAAGTTAAAAGAGCAGCGCCTGATGTGGTTATCGTGGGCAATCTTCATGGGGCAATGTGGCCGTTAGAAACGCTGTTGCACCTTAGAGATCTCAATTTGCTGGTTGTTGCATACATGCATGATTGCTTTTTGATTACCGGGCGTTGCTGTTACCCCGGCGAATGCCGAATGTATGAAAGCGGATGTGACGAAACCTGCCCCACCGCCCGTGAACATCCACAACTTCCACCCTCCCAGATCCGGGATGCCTGGAAACTGAGGCGCGCAATTTTTTGTGGCAGAGACGGGATCCCCTTGGCGACCAACAGCAACTGGACCCTTAATTTAGCAAAACGGTCGTTCGCAGAACTGCAATGTGCAGGTGTGGTATATCTTGGCCTTGATGAACAGCTTTTCAAGCCGATTGATCGCTCTCTTGCCAGGAGATTGCTTGGGATACCTGAACATCAGCCTGTTGTTCTCAGCGGTGCTGTGAACCTGAACGACAAAAGGAAGGGGTGGGACATTTTCAAGAAAGTGGTATCAAACTTACAAGAAGATCTTCATTTTCTCATTTTTGGAGAAAATTCCTTGAAAGAGAAATCGGTTTACGGGGTTGGCTTGCTACGTGACTACAGGAAAATGCCGATCCTTTACAGTGCGGCCGATATCTTTGTAGCAACCTCGTTAGAAGAGGCCTTCGGACAGACGGTGGTTGAAGCCTCGTCCTGCGCTCTGCCTGTCGTGGCTTTCAATGTAGGAGGATTTCAAGAAATTGCTCGGCATGGAACCAATGCAATGCTCGCCGGTGAAAGAAATGTTGAAAGCTTATTGGAAGCTATACGTTCGTTATTGAACAATCCCGCCAAACGAGAAGCACTCGGAAAGACTGGCCGGGAAATAGTGAAAAAAGAGTTTTCCCTTGAAAAACAAGGGGAACGTTGGATGGAATTTATCAAAAAAGCTGTTTTCAACTAAAAGACTTTGCACTGGGAACAAGGGATGCCGATTACACCTCAGAAAATTTATGATGACCGCCA
>JAJDOH010000155.1 GCA_022340265.1 Deltaproteobacteria bacterium
TTAATTCCCTTACGATCCCGGCCCGAAAGGGATTCAAGTGAATATAGCGCACCAGTTCCAATAAATACAAATCCGCCTGACACAAAATGGATTTATATCGGTTTTGAAAAAGCTGACCATGGCGGTGGTGACGCCGGTTGAAACTAACGGCATATCCGGTCAAAAGCCTTCGCATCACCGTGGCAATTGGGGTAGTGCCGGTTTTAAGCAGTATATGAAGATGATTTGGAATCAAAGCCCAGGCATAACAGGGAGTTCCGGTTTCGCTTAGGACAGCTCCCAACCGCACCAGAAAATTATCCCGGTCATCATCATCATAGAATATCTTTCTACGCTCGATACCCCGAACAATAATATGATGCAAGGCACCAGGCGCGTCTATACGGGCTTTTCTTGGCATATTTACCACATAACATCACAGGACTGATAAGTAAACCTATATTTCAATGGACGTCCCCTTATTTCTTTCAGGTATCGCTTTACATGACAGGTGACAGACCATATGATCGGACGGCAATTGGATTTGCGAAATGTATTTTTCGAAAAGGACAACTCACATGCCGAATATTTCCACCAGGACGTCCGGTCTCGGAACGGAAAACGCTTTTGTGGTTTTAAAAGAAGTGAGTGATCTAACGGCCAAAGGCCGGGACATCATCAATTTCTGTATTGGCCAGCCCGATTTCAATACCCCCTCCAATATCTGCGATGCGGCCATCAAGGCCATGCGGGACGGAAAGCACGGGTACACACCCAGCGCCGGAATTCCGGAACTCCGGGAAGCCATTGCGGCCTATATATCAAGGACACGGGGTATTGAAGTGGAGCCGGACTGGGTGGTGGTGGCCAACGGCGCCAAGCCGTTTATCGGCTATACGCTCTTGTCGGTCACCGATTACGGAAAGGGGCATGAGGTTTTGTACCCCAATCCGGGGTTTCCCATCTATTCCACCCAGACCCTGGCCCACGGCGCCGTACCGGTCCCCCTTCATCTGCTTGAAAGCAGGAACTTCGCCTTTGACGTGGCCGAAATGGAATCCCTGATCACGCCCAATACCAGGCTGATGATTCTCTGCTCCCCCCACAATCCCACGGGCGGCGTTTTGTCCCGGGAGTCGCTGGAAGAAATCGCCCAAGTGGCCCAAAAACACAACCTGTGGATTTATTCGGATGAGGTCTATTCGCGAATGGTGCATGACGGCAAATTTGAGAGCATCGCCAGTATCCCCGGAATGCTTGAAAGGACCATTATCTGTGATGGTGCGTCCAAAACCTATGCCATGACCGGCTGGCGTCTCGGTTATGCCGTAAGTGAAAAGCTGGCCCCTTATTTTTCCACATGGATGACCAACACCGATTCCTGCCCCAACCACATGACCCAGTGGGCCATGGTGGAGGCTTTGAACGGTCCGCAGGATGATCCCGAGCGGATGATGAATATCTTTAAACAAAGAAGAGATCTGATCGTAGATGCTCTCAACCGGCTCGATGGTATCACCTGCCTTTCCCCGGGAGGGGCCTTTTACGCGTGGCCCAATGTGACCGAACTGTGCAAAATGGTGGGGGCAGCCGATTCGGAGGCCCTGCGAAAAAAATTGCTGCATGAGGCGGACATCGCCGTACTATCGGATATTCACTTTGGTGAAAGAGCCCCTGGAAAGGGTCAGCACCTGCGATTTTCCTATGCCACCAGCAACGAGAACATCATGCGGGCAATGGATCGGCTTGAAGATTTCATCAAAACCCGCCGCAAATGAATTAGCAAATATCATGTGACTTAAGATTGATTTCGTTGTATGGTACTAGCATTCGTGTTTCTTTAATCCGTTAATTTCCAGGAATTTTGGGCTTCCGCAACAAACCGCGGAAATCCCGGGTTCTGTAGTTCAACGTGTTCAAATCCTGAGATATCCTTTATGGCAGTGTCACGATCACCCGGTTTGAAATATTCACTTCTGTTTTCCGCTCTACTGATCTTCATTTTGGCTGCGATTTCTCCCGCGTATGCGGAACGCCCCTTTCCAAAACCGGAGGGCCTTGTCAATGATTTTGCCAAGGTAATTTCCCCCGCATATCGGCAAAAGATCGCCGCTCTGACAGGCGAACTGCTCCAAAAAACCGGAGTTCCCATCGTGGTTGTCACCATGCCCGATATCGGCGGTGAGGATTATAACGACTACGCAAACCGTCTCTACAGCGCCTGGGGAATCGGAAAAAAGGGAGAAGACAAGGGCGTCCTGATTTTTGTGGCGGTCAAAGAGCGGAAAATGCGCATTGAGACCGGGTACGGTGTGGAGGGGATCCTCCCTGACGGCCTGGTGGGGGAGATACGCGATCGCTACATGGTTCCGTTGCTGAAACAGAACAAATTCGGTGAGGGATTGTTCGCGGGTGCCGCGGCCGTGGCCGGGGTTATCGCCAAGGCCTCGGGGGTTAAATTGACCGGTCAGGTGCCGAAAATGACGGCCAAGAAACGGTCCGGGTTTTCATTTTTTCCACTCATTTTTATACTGATCGTCATTATGCTGATATTCGGAAGAAGACGTGGTTCCTGGCTCTATGCCCTCCCTCTTCTCTTGGGTTCCGGTCGCGGATATGGAGGGCAGTCCGGTGGCGGGCACGGTGGGAGCTTTGGGGGATTCGGAGGCGGTTTCGGCGGATTTGGAGGCGGTATGAGCGGCGGCGGTGGCGCTGGAGGAGGCTTTTAAAAGGATGGGGAAAATTCAAAAGGATCCAAAAGAGATATTGCCGGATATTACCAAGGACTACCAGGCCCTTTACGGCGATGACCTGGTCAGCATTATCCTTTACGGCAGCGCAACGGGGAAGGATTTTCAGCCTGGAAAATCCGATATTAATCTGATGATTGTGCTCACGGAAAATGGCATAGAACATCTTGACCGGGCCTTTGCGCTTGTCAGCAAGTGGCGAAAAAAAGGTGTGGCCGTTCCGCTTTTTTTAACGGAAAATTACGTCACAACCTCTCTGGATGTTTTTCCCATTGAATATCTCAATTTCCAGGATAACCACGTTCATGTTTTTGGAAAAGAGATTCTCAAAGATCTTGAATTCAGTTCCGAATTTGTAAGGCTTCAGTGTGAAAGAGAGATCAAGGGAAAGCTGCTCCTGTTAAGAGAGGCGTTTGTTGAGACCGAAGGAAAGGGAAAGGCGCTAAAAAGGCTTATCAAAGATGCGCTCCCGGCGCTGATTGCAATCTTTAAGGCCTTATTGCACCTGAAAAAAATAGCCATACCAGAAGAAAGACGCGAGATCGTCAAAGCAGTGGCTGATGCATTTGACTTGGAGTATGCTGTATTCGAAGGTCTCCTCCATATTAAGGAGGAGACGTCTAAAATAAGTGAGGGAGAAAGCTTTCAGCTGTTTAAAGGCTGTTTAAAGGAAATGAGAAAGCTTTCCGAACTGGTAAATTCATTGGGAGGATAACGTGGGGAAAGGACTAAAGACCTTACTGATCATTCTGGGTGTATTGCTGGTTATCGCCTTTGCCGCCTATTCATATCTGAAGGGGACATACAATTCCCTGGTCACCATGGATGAGAGTGTCAAGGGGGCGTGGGCACAGGTGGAAAACCAGCTCCAGCGTCGTTATGACCTGATTCCCAATTATGTGGAAACGGTCAAAGGATATGCCAAACACGAAAAGGAAGTATTTGTTGAAGTGGCCAACGCCCGTTCAAAAGTGGCAGGTGCCACCACCGTGAGCGATAAGATTCAAGCCAACCAGCAGCTCAGCTCCGCCCTCGGACGGCTTTTGCTGGTGGTTGAACGGTATCCGGAGTTGAAGGCCAACACCAATTTTATTCGCTTGCAGGATGAACTGGCGGGGACTGAAAACCGTATCGCCGTTGAACGCAGACGCTTCAATGAAATTGTGAAAGCCTACAATATCAAGGTTCGAAGCTTCCCCACAAATATCCTGGCGGGCATGTTCGGTTTTGAAAAGGCAACATTCTTTGAAGTCCCCAAGGAACAGCAGCAGGCGCCCAAAGTGAAGTTTTAAAGGACAGACGAACTTGTCTCGTTCAGTCTTTTCATTGAATGGAAAAACAGCACTGGTTACCGGAGCCGCTCGTGGGCCGGGATTTGAAATTGCCAGGGGTTTGGCGGCGTCAGGCGGTAGCAGATTTATTTAATCTTTCAGCGAGCCAAATTTTTTTGAAATTATTCTGCTTAATTTTCCGCCAAGCCTCTGGATTACAGTCATTGAACTATCCAAGCCACTATGAATAGCACCTTCTATCCATCCCCCGGCCCAGGAAATTGTTTCTCCGCAAATGCATTTGGATCCCCGGGAAAGTGGTAAGTGTATGCTCGCCCTCCAATTCTTGGCGTTCCGTCCTTATTTTTTGATGATTCATATATAACTGGATGTAATCCAATTTTCATGAGTTCATAAGCAGCGCACAAACCTGAACACCCCGCGCCTATAATTCCTATTTTGCAGCCAAGCTTATTTTTGGGGATTGTGCCGATTCCATCCCGACGACTTATTAACTTAACATAATCAAAAGGATTTTCAGGCACTTGCCACGGTGTATAGTTCATTTTTTTAGATTGTTACAAAATTTTGAATAAGGATGCCCCCTCTTTCACAGATGATCTCCTGCGCTATCGGCAGGTATGGGGGGTTACATATTGTGTTTTGTATCCTCTTTAATTCTTCTAAAAAAATCAATAAATTCTGAAATTGATAGGCCGAGTGCAATGTGTTCGCATACGAATGATTAGGATTATTTTCTGGTCAGGCGGAGAAAGCCCCCCGAATACCCGAATGGATTATGAGTTGCTTATTATTACGTATGATACTAGTATTACCGTATTACATAAATTCATTTGGAGATTTTCGATGCAAACAGCCATTAGCAAGCTGACAAAAAAGTATCAGGCCACTGTTCCTGAACCGGTACGAAAAAAGCTCAATCTCAACGCTGGTGATGCTATCGTTTTTGAGATTGACAATGACGCTATTAAACTTAGAAAAGCAAGACCCATTGATATTGAATTTAGCAGGGCACTCATTCCGACTCTGAGCGAATGGGATTCGCAAAACGATGAGGAAGCATATAATGACTTATAAGCCCTTTGATGTTGTGGTTGTGCCGTTCCCCTTTACCGACTCAGCCCAGACGAAACGCAGACCGGCTTTGATATTGTCGCAAAACGAGTGTTTCAACAATAAAATTGAACATTCTGTGTTAGCGATGATTACCAGCCGGAAAAATGACCCTTGGCCTTTGGATTGTCCGTTATTGAACAAGAAACAATCCGGATTGGCTGCTCCGTCTGTTGTGAGAATGAAGCTATTTACACTCGATAGTCGTTTTATCCTTGGGAAAATTGGCCACCTTTCAAAAAAAGACCAAAACCAAGTCAAACAAAGCCTTTCTAAACTTTTTGACTACATGTAATTCCTAATCCAACGCTACGCTTCACCCGCCGGGCGGATAGTAGCTGTGGACCGGAAAAAAGCGATTAGATCCAATAAACTTATACACTCAAGTCGTGCACGCTTTCATTTATCAGTTTCCGTTTTAGGGCATTTTTTTGAACCTGCATCTTTGTCGCGACCCTCTATAGATTTCTTTACTTCCAAGGCTGATTCCTTGATATTTAGACCTGAAACATCTACGGATATATCTGCTTTTTTATAGGATTTTCTGAAAGAGGTGCTTTGATAGCCTTGAAGGTTCCTTGTCCGGTAGCAACGAGCCGGCCTTCCTCGTCAAGGATGTCTGCTCTGACATAAATGATCCGGGTAGCCTGATGGGCAACCCGGGCCTGGCAGGTGAAGATATCTCCCCCGGCTCGTTTTGTGTACTGAATGTCCAGATGTATTGTTGCACAATTGGCCCCTCGCTCAAGTTTTGTCAGTACCGCCCAGGCCATGGTGGTATCCATGAGAGTAAACAATATCCCGCCGTGCGGCTGCCCTTCAGAGGGCCAGCAAAAGGTCGATACCGGTCGGAGTTTCGCGTGGGCTTTCCCTTCTTTCGCTTCTTCGACAACAATCCCAAGGGCTTGATAAAGTGAATTATTGTTAAGACTGGACATTTCTTCTGAAGAGAATTCCATACATGTCTCCTTATGATTTACGACGGCTGAATACGGCCGCTGAGATCAAAAAGCTTTCCCGCAAGACGTTCAATCAAGTTTCTGTGGGCGATTTTTTCCAGCCAGTCG
>JAJDOH010000195.1 GCA_022340265.1 Deltaproteobacteria bacterium
CAGGTATTCCATGCAGTCGACGATGTCCATAACCGCTTCGTTTCCCACACTGAAGGCAGTGCTGAAACCGAGACCGAATCCGGAAAGATACTCGAACAGTTGGGTGACGATACTCCCGCTCTGGCTTGCCAGTCCCACAAACCCCGGCAACCCCTCGTTGGGGATAAAGGTCGTATTGAGGTTGTGGTGCGGATTGGCCACCCCCAGGCAGTTCGGCCCCAGAATCTTAATGTGGTAGGTGAGCGCAATCTCCTTGAGTTCCGCCTCCCGTTCGCCACCGTCACCCCCCACCTCCTTGAATCCGCCTGAAACCACCACTGCATGGCGAATCCCCTTTTTGCCGCAGGCTTCAAGGGTTTCATTGACCACATGGGTGGGGAGCACAATGATCGCCAGATCAGGAACTTCCGGCAGGTCCTCTACCTTTTCGTAGGCCGTAAGCTTCTGAACGGTTTTTTCCTTGCGGTGAACCGGATAGATAGCGCCTTTGAAACCGGCCGCCAGCGCCGCCGAAAGCAGGTGCGTTCCCATGGACAGAATATTGTTGGATGCACCGAAAAATACCATGCTCCGCGCATTGGCAATTCGAAAAAGCGGACTTTCCTCGATGAATTTTATCATTTGAATTCCTTGAATGAAAATGCGATAATGAATGAACGCTCATTTAGCCACGAAAGGAACCATAGAATAGAAACCGTCTCGTGTCAACCGATTGCCGCATTTCGGTAGGCATTGACTTTCCATAAACCACAATGGTATCACCCTCTAAAAGCAATACTTGGAACCACTCTTGATGCATCCAGATTGGAGCGTTTAGGGGCCGTTTGACACCATAAGGAGGAACCATGTCATACGAACTGACTGAAGAACAGGAAATGCTTAAAGAAACCATTGCGCGCATGGCCAGAGAACAGATTGCCCCTGGCGCTGCACAAAGAGATGAAAAAGCCGAATTCCCATGGGATATGGTGGAACTGCTTCGGGAAAATGCCCTTTTCGGCGCCGACTATCCGGAAACATTCGGAGGGTCTGAAATGGGACTTCTCTCCCTTTGCCTCATTGTCGAAGAGATTGCCAAAGCCTGCGCCTCCACCTCAGTAATTCTGATGGTGCATGAACTGGGCACCACCCCCATCATGCTGGCCGGAAGCGACGAACAGAAAAAGCGATATTTTCCCAAACTTGCCACCGGCGAACATCTGATCGCCTTCGGCCTTACCGAACCCAATGCCGGTTCAGACGTATCCGGGCTCAAAACCAGGGCCGTTCGGGACGGTGATGATTATATCATCAACGGCACCAAAATCTTCATCAGTCACGCGGATGTTGCCGACGTCATCTGCATCGCCGCCAGGACCGATGCGTCCGTTCCGGGACCCAAGGGCACCGGTATCTTTGTGGTTGAAAAAGGGACGCCCGGTTTCAGCATCGGTAAGCATGAAGACAAGCTGGGTGTCCGGGGATCTTCCACGGTGGAGGTTATCCTGGAGGATGTCCGAGTGCCGGCGGCGAACCTGGTGGGCGGGGAAACCTCCGGGTTTCACATTCTTATGAAAACCCTTGACATCACGCGAATTCCGGTGGCCAGTCAGGCGGTGGGTATTGCCCAGGGTGCCCTGGACTACGCCATCTCATATACCAAAGAGCGAACCCAGTTCGGCAAACCGCTCTTTTCATTTCAGGGCCTTCAATGGATGATGGCGGACATGGCCACACAGGTGGAAGCTGCCCGGCAGCTCACTTACAAAGCCGCCAGTGTGTTCGAAAAGTTTCCCAAGAACCTGGATCGTCTTCCCAAGGAAGCGGTCCGGCAATCCGCCATGGCCAAACTTTTTGCCGGTGAAACCGCCATGAAAGTGACTACCGACGCTGTGCAACTTTTGGGCGGTTATGGCTTCGTCAAGGAATACCCGGTGGAACGGATGATGCGCGATGCCAAAATCACCCAGATATATGAAGGCACCAGTCAGATTCAAAAAGTGGTCATTTCAGCAACGCTTTAGCCGCTCCCCTGCGAACCGAAAAGTTCACTGTTCTAACTTACAGTGAGCCCTTCGGTTCGTTCCCACGATGATTTTGTTCTGCACCATTTAGTCAAACGATAGCGCCAGTGTGCAATAAATTTGTGCGAAAACAACATGAAAGGGAATAAAATGTCCATTATTGCGATTAACCGAGGATCCTATAGCCGAGGCAAGGAGGTCGCTGAAAAGCTCGCCATGAAACTGGGTTATGAGTGCATCTCACGCGATATTCTGTTGGAAGCCTCCCATGAATTCAATATTCCGGAAATAAAGCTCATCAGGGCGCTGCATGACCCCGCGTCGGTCCTTGAACGTTTCACCCATGGCAAGGAGAGGTATATCAGTTATCTCTACGCCGCACTTCTCCAGCACGTCCGCAAAGACAATATTGTCTATCATGGCTTGGCCGGCCAGTATTTCCTTCGCGATATTCCCCATGTTCTAAAAGTCAGGATTATCGCGGACATGCAGGACAGGGTAAAAGAAGAGATGAGGCGTGAAAATATTCCAGAGGAAAAAGCACTTTACATTTTGCAGAAAGACGACGAAGAACGCCGTAAATGGGGATTGCAGTTATACGGTACGGATACCTGGGACAGCAGACCTTACGATATCGTCTTGCACATAGGAAGATTGACCGTGAACGATGCGGTGGACATCCTTTTTGATACGGTCAAAAAGCCAAATTTCCAGGCGACACCGCAATCCCGAAAATTGGTCGATGACCTTGCCTTGGCGGCAAAGGTCAAAGCGGCTTTGGCTGAAATTTCACCGAAAATCCAAGTTGCGGCCGATCATGGCAGCATTCATATTCGTAACATGGACAAGGAGCCGGAAAGCCCGGATGAAGCTCAGATAAAGGGGATTATCCTGCAAATTGAAGGAGTGGAGAAAGTGACCTTTAGTGTCAGCGCGTCAAGACAACAGCATGGTCATATCAACCCCTTCCACAACATTGGATGAGAGGGGATAGGGGACGTGGAATAGGTGGGGAAAAAATGGGCAATAGGATTCCCATTTCCGATTAATGTGAGACCCCTTGATCTCCCCGTTTGCTATTGACATGCCTCATGGATGAATGCTACTCATAACCGAAACACAATGCTCTGGAGTATTTTTGAATGGATATTCTTCTGCAGGTTGTTGTTACCGGTCTGGCCACCGGTGGAGTTTACGGCCTGATCGCCCTCGGATTTGTCCTTATCTATAAAGCCACCAGCATTTTGAATCTTGCCACAGGGGCTTTCATGACCCTGGGCGCTTTCGTATGTCTTTCTATTCTCACCCAGGCGAGCGCACCTTTCTGGGCTGCCTTCACCGGAACCCTTGCCTTTGCCTTTGTGCTGGGTCTCATCATCGAACGAGTGGTGCTGAGGCAATTGATCGGAGAACCCATCATCTCGGTCATCATGGTCACCATCGGCCTTGCCTTCATGCTCCAGGGGATCACCCACATCATCTGGTCCCCTGAATACCGGTCCTTTCCCGAAATATTCCCGCCCGAACCCCTGGATCTAAGTTTCGCCATTGTGCCGTCAGGACTCCTGTGGGGATTTGTCTTTGCCATCATCGGCACCATCGTCTTCATCCTCATTTTCAAATTCACCCGTACCGGCGTTGCCATGCGGGCTACCGCCAACGACCAGCAGGCGGCGCTTTCCATGGGGATCAGTGTTCGTTGGATATTTGCCCTTTCCTGGAGTTTCGGTGCCATTGCGGCGGTCATCGGCGGCATCGTCATCGGGAATATCAGCGGCATCAGCATCTACATGGGCGATATCGGCCTCAAAGTCCTGGCCGTCATCATACTGGGGGGATTGGACAGTATCGGCGGTGCCATCATCGGCGGCTTCATCATCGGCATACTGGAAAACCTGACTGGGCTCTACATCGATCCATTGGTGGGGGGGGGCGCAAAGGCGGTGGCGCCCTTTTTCATCCTCGTGATCATATTGATGATCCGCCCCTACGGGCTTTTCGGCAAAAAAATAATAGAACGCGTGTAGGGGCTTTGAGATCGGAACTGAACTATGAGATGTGGCGATTTTAGAGAAACCTACATCAAAGACGAAGAAATTTTTCAATCCCTCTTCGTCAAGTGGTGTCTGGGCCTTTTCCTGCTATTCCTTTTGATCTTTCCTTTTGTGGCCAACGCTTATATGTTGTATGTGGCCAATATGATCGGGTTTGCGGTCATTGCCGCCATCGGACTCAACATCCTTACGGGATTTACCGGACAGATTTCCCTGGGACACGCGGCCTTTGCCGGTGTAGGCGGCTACACCTCCGCCATTTTGGTCACCCAACTGGGGTTCTCTTTTTGGGTTGCGCTCCCTTGTGCCGGTGTCATGGCCGCCATTGCAGGACTCATCATCGGTATTCCTTCCCTTCGGGTCAAAGGGCTCTACCTGTGCATTGCCACCCTGGCCGCCCAGTTTATCTTTGAGTTCGTCTTTGTTCACTGGGAAAGCCTGACCCGGGGCGTTCGCGGTATGAACGTACCACCGCCCCGCATCGGAAGCTTTCTCATCAATACGGAAAAACGCTTCTATTTCCTCACCCTATTCGTGGTGCTGCTGGCCGTGGTTTATGCCCGGAACCTGGTTCGCAGCCGTGTAGGCCGCGCCTTTGTGGCCATCCGGGACCGCGATCTGGCCGCTGAAATCATCGGCATCAACCTCTTTCGATATAAACTGACCGCCTTTGCCATTTCATCCTTTTATGCGGGCATTGCCGGGGCTCTGTGGGTGGGGTTCATCCGCATCGTCACACCGGAGCACTTTCCTTTTCATCTGTCGGTTCAGTATCTTGCCATGGTCATTGTGGGGGGATTGGGAAGCGTCATGGGGTCCATCTTCGGCGCCGTCTTCATGACCCTTGTCCCTGAATTGCTTAACGTCCTCACCAGCAGCCTGACCAGCGTATTTGCCGATGCGGCCCATTTTTTCATTCCTTTCAAGGAAGTGGTTTTCGGCGGGCTCATCGTATTGTTTCTAATTTTTGAACCCCGTGGTTTGGCGGAAATCTGGCGCCGTATCAAGGCCTTTTTCCTACTCTGGCCCTTTTCATACTGATTTTTATATTTTAAGCAAGGGAGGTGATGCCGTTCGTCCGATTTTTAAACCGTTATTCATCGAGGTCATGAACCAGCGCCCAATTGAGGGCCCCATCAGAAATTCGAGGAGGAGACGACTATGAAAAAAAATGTTTTTGCGTCATTGGGACTGGCAGTTCTAGGGATTATTTTCATAATGAGTTTCACGCCAACCGCTTTTGGGGCCGATGAGATCAAAATCGGTGCCGTCCAACCGGTCACCGGTCGATTTGCCTTTGCCGGCGTTCATATCAACGCAGGCCTGGAAGACGCGCTGATGATGGCCAATGAAGAGGGGGGCATCAACGGAAAGAAAATCAAATACATCATGGAGGACGGTACCTACAAAGTGGACGTGGCGGTGGCCGCTTTCAAGCGGATCATGGCCCGGGACAACCCGGTAGCCATGTACGGTGAAAGCACGGCCCTCGGGAAAGCCATGGCCCCGGAAATCAAGGATCGATACAAGATCCTCTACAGTTCCACCTCCTTTTCCAGTGAATTGGCCGATACCGCCAAGAATCCTTTTGTGTTCGTACCCGGTCCCACCTACAGCGACATGTTCGGTATTCTGCTGCAATACATTGCCAAGGAAAAACCAGGTGCCAACGTGGCTTTTTTCTACAGCGACACTGAATTCGGAAAAGACCCGGTTCCCTACGGCCGCAAAATGTGCAAAAAGCTGGGGCTCAACCTGGTAGCGGAAGAAGTGGCCAAAGTGGGGGGCGTGGACATCACCAGTCAGGTGCTGGATCTGAAACGCAAAAAGGCTGAATACATTATTTTTCAGGGGTTTGTACTCTCCCCCATCCCGGCGGTCCTGAAACAGGCACGGGATTATGGGCTCAAAGCCAAATTCATGGGAACCTTCTGGGGGACCCACAAAATGCTTCTGGACAAACTGGGTCCCCTGGCCGAAGGGTATCTGGGCGTCATGCCCTACGCCTTTTACTACCAAACGGACATTCCCATGATCCAGAAGATCCGGGCATGGACGGAAAAACATTATCCCAAGATCGAATACAGGCCCACCGCCTACATGCAGGGATTTTTCACGGGACTGGTTTTCGTGGAATGCTTGAAACGGGCCGATAAGGCCGGAGAATTGAACGGTCCGGGCCTGGCCAAAGCCCTTCAGTCCCTCAAAGATGTTGAAACCGGCGGGCTCATGTGCCCGTACACAGTCGTGAACAACAAAATCCCTTATGGAAGGGTCTACAAGGCGAATGTGGAAAAGAAAATCTTTGAGCCCATTTCCGGATGGATCAAGACGGAATAGAGAAGAATTGCGAAATGCGGATTGCGGATTGCGGATTGCGGATTGGATGGTTTTGATTTCATTCCGTTATTCGCTTTCCGTCCGCTAATGGAATAGGTTTAACCTTTATGACCGACTTCATCACAATGCCCATGCTGCTGAAACGTAATGCCGATCGCTTGGGGGATACCCGGGCGGCTATTCGCGAAAAAGAGTTCGGCATCTGGCAGCCCGTCACCTGGCGAGGGTATTTTGAAAACGTGCGGGATTTTGCCCTGGGACTCCACCAGCTAGGATTTAAGCATGAGGACAAACTTTCCTATGCCGGTGACAACCGGCCCGAAGGGCTTTATTCGGAATTGGCCGTCCAATCCCTCGGCGGCGCCATCGTGGGTATCTATCCAGACAGTCACCTGGACCAGGTGGAATACATCATCAACCACTCCGATTCCATTTTCGTGGTGGCCGGCGACCAGGAACAGGCGGACAAGATCCTGGAAATCAAAGACAAGTGCCCCAATATCATTAAGATCATTGTGGATGACCCAAAGGGGATGCGGCGCTATGAGGAACCGATCCTCGCCTACTTTAAAGATATTCAGAAACTGGGTAGAGGACTCCATGAAAAAGAACCCCATCTCTTTGATGGAATGATTCAAAAAGTTAGGCCCGATGACGTGGGCATGATCAATTATACCTCCGGCACCACCGGACTGCCCAAGGGAAGCATGATCACCCACAAAAACATGTACTCCGTGGCCAGGGGCCAGGATAGCGTGGATGAAGCACGGGACGATTTTGAATATGTTTCCTTCCTGCCGCTTCCCTGGATCGGCGAACAGGAATTCGGCGTCTACTGGGCTCTTTACAAGGCCTTCACCGTTAATTTTCCTGAAAAGGTTGAAACGGTCCAGGAAAACATTCGCGAGATCGGCCCCCACATCATGCTGGCGCCCCCACGCATATGGGAGCGCATGTGCTCGGACATTCAGGTCAAAATTCAAGATGCCGTATGGATCAAACGAATGGCCTACAAATGGTTTCTGTCAGTGGGGTACCGGATAGCGGACCACATATTGAACAAAGAACCGCTTCCCCTCGGCCTGAAATTCCAGAACATGCTGGGATATGTTTTTCTGTTCAGATCACTGAAAAACTACCTGGGTCTCGCCCGTCTGCGCCATGTCTATACGGGCGGGGCGCCTCTGGGGCAGGAGATTTTCAACATGTTCATGGCCCTGAACGTCAACATCAAACAAGTCTACGGCATGACGGAGCAAACCGCGGGTTCCATCATGCACCGGACCGGCGACATCCGCCTGGATACGGTGGGAAAACCGATTCCGGGCGTTGAGTTTAAGATATCCGATTCAGGAGAACTCTTGTCCCGGGGGGATACCATTTTCAAAGGGTACTACAAAAACCCCGAAGCCAGCGCCGAAGCCTTGCGCGACGGCTGGTTTCATTCGGGAGATGCGGCCATCATTGAAGATGACGAGCATATCATTATTATCGACCGGATGAGCGACGTCATGAAGCTGGTGGACGGCGGGAAGTTCTCGCCCCAGCTCATCGAGAATAAACTGCGATTCAGCCCCTATATTGTGGATGCCGTGGTCATCGGCCAGAACCGGCCATTCATTACCGCCATGATTGCCATCGATATGGCCAACGTGGGCAAATGGGCTGAAAACAACCAAATGGCCTACACTACCTTTGCCGATCTATCCCAGAAAAAACAGGTCTATGATCTCATTGCGGTGGAAGTGGCCAAAGCCAATGAATCCCTTCCCAAAGTGGCAAAGGTAAACCGATTTGTATTGCTTTATAAGGAACTTGATGCCGACGATGATGAACTGACCAGAACCCGCAAGGTACGACGAAAGTTCGTTGAGGAGAGATACAGGGACCTGATCGAGGGCCTGTATGGCGACCGGGAGGAAATTTCTGTGGAAGCAGACATTCGCTACAAAGATGGCAAAGGCTTTCGCATGAAAACCATCGTTCGGATAAGACAGGTGGAACCGACTCGATAGCAGATGAAACCCCATTCACCGGCATGAAAGCACATGGACGAAAAAGACAATTACCAGCTTCAGATAAATGACATCCACCTCAGTTTCGGCGGTATAAAAGCCCTCCATGGCGTAAGTACCGGGGTCAAAAAAGGTGAAATATTTTCCATTATCGGTCCCAACGGCGCGGGCAAAACCTGTCTTTTGAACTGCATCAACCGGTTCTATCAACCGGACCAGGGACACATCATTTTTGAAAACCAGGACATCACCCATCTGAAACCGCATCGCATTGCCGCTTTAGGCATTGCGCGAACCTTTCAGAACGTCGAGCTTTTCGGTCACATGAATGTCCTGGACAACATCAAGCTGGGCGCCCATGTTCATTTGAAATCAGGGTCCATTTCCGGCGGCATCTATTACGGCAAGACCCGGGCTGAGGAAATGGCCCTCAGGAAGGAAATTGAGGAACGGATCGTCGACCTCCTCGAAATTGAACCCATACGAAAACACGTGGTGCATTCCCTTCCCTACGGGCTTCAGAAACGGGTGGAAATGGCCCGGGCCTTGGCCATGCGCCCCAAGGTCCTCCTGCTGGATGAGCCGGCGACCGGCATGAACCTGGAGGAAACCGAAGATATCGCCCGCTTCATCCTGGATATTAACGAAGAGTGGGGCATCACCATCATCCTCATCGAGCACGACATGGGTGTGGTGATGGATATCTCAAACCGCATCTGCGTCCTCGATTTCGGGATAAAAATCGCTGAAGGAAAACCCGCAGAAATCCGGCACAACGAAAAAGTCATCAAAGCCTACCTGGGAGAAGAGGACATCACATACTCCAGGCTCGGGGCATAACACAATAAACCTGGGAACCTTATGGAACCATTGCTGGCGGTCAACAATATTGAAGTGATTTACCATAATGTCATCCTTGTGTTAAAAGGCATGAGCCTATCTGTGGATGAAGGCCGCATCGTGGCGGTCCTGGGCAACAACGGGGCCGGTAAAACCACTACCCTGAAGGCCATTTCAGGATTGTTGAAATCCGAGGACGGCGCCGTCACCGACGGCCAAATCCGGTTCAAAGGGGAACGCATCGACCGAAAATACCCGGAGGAAATCGTTCGAAAAGGGATTTTCCAGGTAATGGAGGGGAGACGCGTCTTTGAAGACCTGACCATCGAAGAGAATCTCGTCGCCGGCGGACATACCAATCGAAGCCGACGAAAAATGAGAGAAGACATTCAAAAGGTCTACGTCATGTTCCCCAGACTGAAAACAAGAAAAAATGTTCTTGCCGGGTACATCAGCGGTGGAGAGCAGCAGATGCTGGTTATCGGCCGGGGACTCATGTCCATTCCCACCCTCATGCTCCTGGATGAACCCTCCATGGGCCTTTCCCCGCTTTTGGTCTCGGAAATTTTCAAGATCATTCAACGCATCAATCAGGAGGAAAAAGTGAGCATCCTGCTTGTGGAGCAGAACGCAAGGCTGGCACTTTCCATTGCAAATCATGGGTATGTGATGGAAAATGGCCGCATCGTTCTGGATGATAGCGTGGAAAAACTAAAAGAAAACGCGGATGTAAGAGAGTTTTATCTGGGACTCACGGAGGTTGGCCAAAAGAAGAGCTACCGGGACGTCAAGCATTATCGAAGGCGAAAACGATGGCTTACATAAGGACCAAATAAACAAACCCTGGAAACAGTTTATTTATGGGGACGGATATCCTCCTTGATTTGCGTTTTTGAAGAGAGACTTTATGATACAATCCCATTCCTATCTTATGGAAAACGATGCAGAAGCCTTTCGGTTGGATATTAAAACTAATCGGAAAGCTGTTCTTGAAGAGGCTCTCTGGTGTGGCTTAAATCCTGGCATGAGGGTACTTGATGCTGGATGTGGTCCGGGAAAGGTGACTTCAATACTCCACAAAGTAATTCAACCGAATGGCTCAATTCTTGGGATTGACTATTCTACTGAAAGAATCGAGTATGCCATAAAAAACTTCAGTACCGGGAAGACAGGCATTGATTTTCGTATCCACGATCTAAGAAATCCTTTAAAAGATGTCGGACTGTTTGACTTGATCTGGGTTCGTTTCGTGCTAGAATATAATCGTACAGAAGCTATCGAAATCGTTCACAACCTGTCGGACTGTCTGAAACCGGGCGGTTGTCTTTGCTTACTTGACTTGGACTATAACTGCCTAAGCCATTATGAGTTGCCCCAAAAGATGGAAAAAATCTTGCTGCAGGCCATGTCTGTGGTGGAACTGGCAAATAATTTTGATCCCTACGTTGGAAGAAAACTCTATTCTTACTTGTATGATCTGGGCTATGAAAATATCCGAGTGAATATGAAAGCACACCATCTGATCTATGGGAAGGTAAAAGCACCAGATCTATTCAATTGGACAAAAAAGCTGGAAATGGCCTCTCAAAAGGTCTCTAATGCGTTTAAAAGTTATCCAGGCGGACAAAAAAAATTCTTTGCAGATTTCATTAAGTTCTTTAATGACCCAAGGCGGTTTACTTACACACCCCTTATTCTTTGCAAGGGATTAAAACCTTGTTGATTTTTAGAAAACCGCTTGGAAATTTCTATGAATTTTTCCTGGCAGTCTAAGAAAGCGTCCACTATCATAGGATCAAAATCTTTTTCTCTCTCTTTTTCGATTATTGATTTTGC
>JAJDOH010000176.1 GCA_022340265.1 Deltaproteobacteria bacterium
GCGGTCAAGAAATACTTGAAGATCTACCAACTCTCCGATGCGGCCAATCCCCCCGAGATGAAATTTGTCAACGCCTCCGGCATTCCATCGAACTTTGTTCCGCCCAGCGACTATACCTTCTGGAGTCTTTTAAACGAAGCCATTCAGGAAGAGCCGAGCGAGGGGAGCAACCCCACCACGCTGGGCCTTTTTGCCGCCATCGGCATTGAGAAGGGGAAGCCTTTCAACCCCGATGCCCGGATGAAAAAAATTCTGACGGACGCCGCCAAGATCGGCAGCGTGACGGCGCGAGCCATCGCCTTCAGAATGCGCGACAAGAACGCCTACTTCTACCCGGACAGCCCTTGGCGCCTTCCCTTTTTCGGGGGCTACAAGTTCGAGAGCGCACCCGGTGTGTCTAATCTGGACGGGGCCATCTTCTTTTACTATATCGCCACCGGCGTCACCCCTGCCATGGCGGAGAAAATGGTCGGCAAGGGTTCGCAATATCCGTGGTGCGCACAGGACGCGGAGGGAAAGCCCTTCGAGGGCGCGAACAACTACAAATTGCACCTGCCGCCCAATATTCCGGTCAAGGATTTTTGGTCCGTCATCGTCTATGACAATCAGACACGTTCCATGATCCAAACCGATCAGCAGTTCCCCAGCGTCAGCAGCCAGAACAAAGATGTGCTCATCAACAAAGACGGTTCTGTGGATGTCTGGTTCGGCCCCAAAGCCCCTGCGGGCATGGAGAACAACTGGGTGCAAACAATTCCCGGAAAAGGCTGGTTTATGATCCTGCGCCTGTACGGTCCGTTGGAACCCTGGTTCAACAAGACCTGGCGACCGGGGGAAATCGAGCTGCAACCCTGATTTCCAAACATGTGCCAATGCTGGGCGTTTTTGTCAAAACTTCACGGGGAAGAAAGCGGCGAATGTTTCAGGGCACCATGCACCTGACAATAGGCGGCCCTTTTTTCTAATGATTAGGGAGACAAAAGATGAAACCGACGAACAAGTTAATCACTGGTCTTGCGCTTCTCTTCTTTGCGTTGGCTGGCTCGACAGCCATGGCCCAGGAACTGACCGGTCCTCCGGCGGAACCGCAATACAAGTATTCGACCCCAATGCCGCCCGGCATCGCGGTTCCGGACAGTGTGGAGACCCGTCTCGGGACCCTGCACTTCTTTGACGGCTTTCCGGACAAAGCAACCGCCGATAAGTTGTGGGACACCTTGGACTTCCAACGGGCCGTTCAGGCCTACCTGCTGGCCATTCCGGCGGTAAGCCAGGCGGCGGACCGCGATGCGTGCCTGACCTTGGGACCGGCCAACAAGACCATCCCGATCTGGGCGCAGTTGGTGGATTCCCGAACCATTGGGCTGACCTTCAATGACAACACTGTCTATACGTGGGGGTGGATCAACCTCGAGGACGGCCCGCTCGTTCTCGAAGTTCCGCCCAAGGTACTCGGTGGCGTCAATGACATCTGGTTCCGCTGGGTCACGGACATAGGCATCACCGGTCCTGACCACGGGCAAGGCGGCAAGTATCTGTTTCTGCCGCCCGGCTACAAGGGCAATGTGCCCGAAGGCTATTATGTCGTTCATTCCAAGACCTACAATCTCTGGATTCCCTGGCGTATTTTCCTGGAGCATGGAGACCCTAAACCTGGGGTTGAGCTCACGAAAAAGGTCACCAAGATCTATCCCTTGGCCGACAAGGACAAACCGGCGCCGAAGCTAAAATTCGTCGACATTTCGGGCAAACCGTTCTGCATCGTCAATCCGGCCGATTACCGCTTCTGGGAATTGCTCAACGAGGTCGTGCAGGAGGAGCCGGCCGAATCGCTCGATCAGATCCGGATGGGCTATTACGCTTCCATCGGCATTCAGAAAGGCAAGCCGTTCGCGCCCGATGCGCGGATGAAGAAAATACTAACCGAGGCCGCGGCAGTGGGTGACGCGATGGCGCGGACAATCGCCTTTCACCCAAGGGAACCGGAGACCTTATACTACAAGAACAGCGCGTGGCAGCTGCCGTTTGTCGGCGGTTACTTGTTCCAATGGCGTCCCGGCGTGTTGAACCTTGATGCCTACTCTTATTACTATTGGCTGGCGACCGGCGTAACCCCTGCTATGGAAGCCAAAATGATCGGCAGAGGCTCCCAATACGCTTGGGCTGCCCGCGATGCCAATGGAGATCCGCTCGATGGCGGCAAGAATTACAGGCTGCATCTGCCGCCGAACATCCCGGTGAAACGGTTTTGGTCCGTGATCGTCTATAGCGACCAAACCCGCTCGATGATTCAGACGGATCAGCGCTTCCCGAGTGTGAGCAGCCAAGACAAAGGTCTGCTTGTCAATGCCGACGGGTCAGTGGATGTATACTTCGGTCCCAAAGCTCCTGCAGGGAAGGAGAACAATTGGGTGCAGACAATCCCAGACAAGGGTTGGAATACCCTACTGCGTCTCTACGGTCCGTTGGAACCCTGGTTCAACAAGACCTGGCGGCCTGGGGAGATTGAACTCCAGCATTGACACAATTAAGTGTCATCCGTGAAGGAAACGGCGGGGACGACGGCACCAGGTGTTGAGTGCTGTTCGTCCCTTTTTAAAACGCAAAAAATGGAACCGACGGTTCAAACGGGAAACGTCTTCCGCCTTCTGGATGATGATGCCCATGTTTTCCAGATCGCCCATGGAAAACATCACCCTTATCAAACCCAGGTAGCTCCAGCCGAGCACAGGGAGCGCCGCACCGTATTTCTGTTCGACAATTTCGACACCCATGGAGGTTTTTTCAAATGCGCTGTCAAGTTCACCAAATTCGGCAAGCACTTCACCCCACGTGGTCAGCAGCCAGCCAGACAAAGCCGTTTTGGCGAGGTGGTTTTCCTTGGAAAGTTGCGTCATTTGGCGGCAAATTTCAAAAACCTGCTTTAGAAGGCCCAGTTGTCTAAGGGTGACGCACAACCTGAGAGAGGTGAGTAATATCAGGTAAGCATTCCCGGTGACATTGCTGGCTTCGAACGCATCCAGACGCGCCTCATAGGCCAATTGCAGACGGCCCTGAATATTGTGTGCATCGCCCAAAGCCATTGCAGCCGTACTTCGCCAGCCGGCATCTTCCACCGGCAGGTATTCGAGTGCTCGGCTCGCCCATTTGCCGACTCCCTCCACATTTCCCTGATAGGAAGCCATCAATGCGCGGGTAGCGGCGATTCGGCCTTCCAAACAGTTTCTTTCAGCAAGGGATTGCTCGGGTATGCCATTGAGAGCATTTTCAGCAGCTCTAAGGCTCATGTCAGCGGACCCGGGAATTGATGACCGATCTCATCCGTCAGTACAACGGACGCGTCGTCGATTCCCCGGGGGATAACCTGCTTTCTGAGTTTTCCAGTGCCGTGGATGCCACAGAATGTGCTGTCGCCATTCAGAAGGAACTGGGCAATAGAAACGCCGCACTGCCCGATGAACGGAAAATGGCCTTCAGAATCGGCATCAATTTGGGTGATGTCATTGCAGACGGCGACAGATTGTACGGGGATGGAATCAACATCGCAGCGCGTATCGAAAGCCTTGCGCTACCCGGCGGCATCTGTATTTCGGGAACCATTTTTGATCAGATCAAGAACAAACTTCGGCTGGGCATAGAGGATCTTGGAAAGCACCGTGCCAAGAACATTGCGGAGCCTTTAAGGGTTTACCGCGTGAAAACGGATGCGGAAGCAGCAGGGTTTGAACATGCACTGAAGGATAATCGAAGAAAGTGGGTATTCATCATAGCCGGTCTGGCAGTGATGACGGCTATTGCAGGATTTATGTTCTGGTCTTTTTACCCCCGCCATTCGGATACGGACAGAATCGAAAATACCACGATTGAACAGTCAGCTTTTCCTTTACCGGACAAACCCTCTATCGCGGTCCTGCCGTTTGAAAACCTTAGCGAAGAATCGAATCAGGAATACATCGCCGACGGCCTTACCGAAAATATCACCGCGGCCCTTTCGAAAATATCCGAGATGTTCGTCATTTCACGCAACTCCACCGCGGTTTACAAGAATAAACCCGCAAAAATTCAGCAGGTGAGTAAGGACCTCGGCGTACGGTATATATTGGCGGGCAGCATTCAGAAATCCGGAGATAGCCTTCGGATTACCGCCCAGTTGATTGATTCAACCACAGGATATCAGCTGTGGGCTGAGCGCTATGATCGAAGGATGGAAGACCTGTTTGAAATGCAGGACGAGATCACCCTGGAAATCATTGGTGCTCTGGAGGTGGAGCTGACGAGCGGCGAGCGGTCGTCAATCGAGCAGACAACAAAGAATCTGGCGGCATGGGGCTACTACATCAAAGGCGTCAGCCAATTTGAGCGGTTCGACAGGAAACACAACCAGCTGGCCCGGGAATACCTGGAAAAAGCCGTTGAAGTCGATCCGAATTACGCCGCGGCCTGGACGCAACTGGCCTGGACCTACGTCATAGACGCCTGGTTTGGATACAGCAAATCTCCCGCCGAATCCATCCGGAAAGCCGAAGCACTTTCAAAAAAAGTTGCCGCCCTGGGCGGGGGCCGGCCGGACCTCTACTCATTGTGGAGCACGATCTACCTCAACCAGGGTGATTACGATAAGGCCGTTGACAGCGGGCTCAAGGCTGTTGCAATGGGCCCGAACAACGCTCTGGCACACGTGCTTTTGGCATACGTAACGCTTTTCGCCGGAAAATCAAATGAGGCGGTCGCCTCAGCGGAAAGGGCCATTCGCCTGACGCCGTACTGCCCGGACTGGTATCTTTCAATCCTGGGACAGGCCTATCGCCAGGCGGGACGTTTTGACAAGGCTTATGCCGCCTTTAAGAAAGCACTCGATCGTTCAGAAGAGAACAAAAACAATCCTATGGCCGCTTTGCTGGGCCTGATTGACGTTTCAGAAGAGCTGGGCCGAAGCAAAGAGGCCAAAAAATACGCGGATGCCGTCAGGAAAATCAGTCCCGACTTTTCATTCAGATATTTCCACAAGGTATACCCCTATAAGAATCCTGACCATTTGGAACCCATTCTTTCCAACCTCCGTAAAGCGGGATTGAAGTAAGAGGGGCTGGTTTTTCTATTTTAAATTTTGAGCCGGTCTCAACCGATCCTCGTTGTCAACTATGATCTGAACCTAACGGCCGCCATCAATAAGAGACGAGGCCCGGATCATTGGTATCTTACTATTGACATGATCGAAAAAAATATGAATACAATGCACAATACATCTATGTAGGTCGACCGAGGGAAACTTGTGATATTATCATTAATTCAAAAACTTGTGGAAGAGTTGCAGAGGCCATTCATGTGAAGAATTTGAGACTAACTGGCGTTTTCACGGTGATGCTGTTTTTGATGGTCGGTGTTCTTACGTTCACCGGCTGCGACAGCGGTGAAAAAGTTGTAGATAAAGCCACTGGGAAGCAGGATGTCAAGCAGTTCCAGAAAATGAAAAAAGATATCGGAAAGATTGCCGATCAGCAGGCCGAACGGTATAATCAAATCCCAGATGATAAGAAGAATTGAGGGAACGTGAAGATATCATTTATTATAGGACACTGGCTAAGGGATTTTATTACTGTTCCAGTCGGTAGGATTTTCAAAATTTTGAAAAAAACGCAAAGGAGGGATTTTCAAAAGAACGGTGGGATTAGCGATGGCCTATGGGACTCACAACGTCCGGGATCCTTGAGCCATTGATTGGTTATGCCGGTTATGCGGAGCGTTCAAAAACATGATATCGAGTTCAGCGATACAACGAAAGGAGTTCTCTTATGGATAGGACATTTTTTGCATGTAAGCAAGAAGTCTTCAACCGCGGTGTGTCTCCTGATGCATTTCTAAACGAGTTGATCGACTGGGCTGTGAATGCCCATAGCGAGATCTTTGAGAGAAACAACAGGATAGACATCTACTCGCGTATTGTAACAGAACTTGGCCCATGGGAGAGCTTTATACATCGCAAGGCGGCGATGCTGGAAGCGCTTCGTGTGCTGGGTGGCTTTGAAAGTTCATGGGATTGGGAAGCAGGAAAAGACACTACAAATCCGGATTCAAATACTCCGTCAACAGAAGAAGCCGGAATATTTCAATGCTCAGCTAATTCAATGAACTTCGATGACTCTTTGTCCGATCTCCTTTTGAAAGAAACCGGAAGAACTGATTCAGAGACATTCATAACGACTACCAAATCAAATCACCCATTCGCTATTGAATACTGTGCCCGGCTCATCAGGTTTACCGTAAATCACCACGGGCCTATCAAACATAAACATATCAATCCCTGGTTGCGCAGGGACGCAATGCTCGAATTCATGGGATTTCTTGAAAGAGAGAGCAAATCGGACGAGTCCCGATGGCCACATCAGGATGAAGTTGACAGCTTCTATGGAAACCCGCGTGGGCTGGACGGAGAACCCAATGCTGAGTGGGAAAAAGATAACATCGTTAAAGTCAAACCTCCCTGGCAACTTGTTACGGCCTGGGACTTTCAGCCGGTTTCGGGTATTCGGATTCATAGAGAGTGCGCTGAAAGCCTGAAAAAAATACTCGAGCAGATCTGGGTTTCATCCGGTCATGATGAAAGCAGGATTAGGGAGTGGGGAATGCATCTTTATGCCGGGGGATACAACTATCGGCTTATGCGCGGAGGGACACGACTTTCAATGCACTCCTGGGGTTGTGCCGTGGATTTCGATTCTGCGAGAAATGCGTTCGGAGACCACTCCCCTAATTTTGGGTCCATTCCATCGGTTCTTGACGCCTTTGCAGACGAGGGATGGACGTGGGGTGGCGATTGGAGGACACCTGATGGTATGCACTGGCAAGCGGCAACTGTCTGAGAGAACACAAGATCCGTGGCAGGGTTAACAAAGAAACTCTTCAAGGTGTATTCATACGTGAACGCTTATAAAGGCTTGGGTGATGTCTGCTTCGAATGGTTTTATCACCTGAGACCAAAACCAGTGGCTCCCTATTATATGATG
>JAJDOH010000192.1 GCA_022340265.1 Deltaproteobacteria bacterium
CTCAGGTCAATACAATATATAGTGTTTGAAGCCCCTGCGCTTCAGCCGTGTCCAAGCACTTCCGTGAAGGATATTTACAGTCTTTGTTCAATTGCCTTTCGCAGTCCATCTTGGAGTGTATTAGGGCTCATAAATGGTATAGATTTAAAGGGATAGCATGATCCAAAATTCTTCAATCAAAGGCTTTCACCTTTGGTTGAGGGTTAAACTTTGGGGCGTTTGTACATGGCCTCGATGAGCTCTCCAAAGGCTTCATTAACGTAATTCCGCTTCACCTTCATGGTGGGGGTCACTTCTCCATCCTCTTCGTAAAGTTTTTTGGGCAGGATGGTGAATTTCTTGATCTGTTCAACCCGGGCCAGGGTCTCATTCACATTCGTTACCTCTTTCCGGATCAACTTGTTGATCTCCGGACTTCCGGTCAGATCCTTGTAGGTGGAAAACTGGACCTTGTTATCCTGGGCGAACTTCACCACGTTATCCTCATCAATCATAATAAGCGCCGTTATAAACTTGCGCTGATCGCCGATCACCACGGCGTCGTTGATGTAAGGGCTGAACTTCAGTTTGTTTTCAATATACTGAGGCGTGATGTTTTTCCCGCCGGCCGTAACGATAATATCTTTTTTCCGGTCCGTAATCTTGAGATATCCATCCGAGTCGATTACCCCCACGTCACCGGAATAGAGCCAGCCGTCCTGAATGGTTTCCGCCGTGGCTTCCGGATTCTTGTAGTATCCTTTGAAGACACTGGGGGATTTCACCAGTATTTCGCCGTCATCGGCAATCCTGATTTCAGTTCCCGTAATGGGAGGCCCCACGGTACCGAATTTCACTTTTCCCACACGGGAGACACAGGTGACACCCGTCCCTTCCGTCTGTCCATACCCCTCCACCAGGTTCACGCCGATGGACTGAAAAAAATGGAGAACGTCCGGTGAAATGGGTGCCGCCCCCGAATAGGCGATCCGCATGCGATCAAACCCCATACGTTCTTTGAGCTTTCTGAATACCACAAAATGGGCCAGATGGTAGAAAAATTCCAGGGTCCCGGGAACCGGCTTGAAATCCATCATCAGTGAGGCGCGCTTCTTGCCGGTTTTGAGGGCCAGGCCAAACACCAGTCTTTTGAACCAGGTGGCGTCGGACATGCGGATATAAACGGCAGACAGGTATTTCTCCCATATTCGCGGCACCGCATACCCCACGGTGGGGGAAATCTCAATCATATTGTCCGTCACCGTCTCCAGGTTCTCGATGAAGTTGACCGTATAACCGTGAGTGATATGCCCCATCACCGAAAAAAGCTGTTCGAAAACATGGCAGAGCGGCAGAAAGGAAAGAACCTCATCTTCATCATCCATGGGATTTTCGGTGGTAATGGCCTGCCCCATCCACATGAGATTTCTGTGGGTGAGCATGGCGCCCTTGGGGGGGCCCGTGGTCCCGGAAGTGTAAATCAGCATGGAAACGTCTTCAGGTAGCACCTGTGCCATTCTCGATTCAAAGGGTTGTGAGTCTTTGCCCAGCAACCCGCGGCCCATTTCAAGGATTTCATCAAAGGTCATGACCATTTCGTCTTCAAAATGGCGCAACCCTTCCAGATCCCAGACGATGACCTTTTTGAGATGCGGCACCTTATCCCGAAACTGAAACCACTTATCCAGCTGTTCTTCATTTTCCACAAAAAAGAACTCGGAATCGGAATTACCGATCACATACTCCACCTGGGGCCACGCATTGGTGGCATAAACACCCACCGCCGTGCCGCCCGCGCATTGAACTCCCATATCGATGATTACCCATTCCGGGCAGTTATCGCCGATGATGGAAACACAGTCTCCCTTTTCAAGCCCCATGGAAATGAGCGACGCACCCACACAGCTGGCCTGCTCATAGTAATTATTCCAGGATATATCCCGCCACAGACCGTACTCTTTTTTTCGCATGGCCGTCCGGTCGCCGTACTTCGCTACGGTGGTCTTGAACATGAGAGGCGCGGTTTCTATCGCCATCGTTTTTTCCGTTTCCACCGTTGAAACCCTTTTGCCGATTCCTCACTGCGGATGCCCATGTAAAATTCTTTCACATCCCGGTCTTCCATCAACTCGCTGGATTTGCCCTTCATTACGAACCGCCCGTTTTCCAGGATCAACCCCGTATCGGATATGGAGAGGGCCATGCGGGCATTCTGCTCCACCAGCAGAATGGTCACACCCTGTTCGTTGATGGTTTGAACGATATTAAAAATCTCTTTCACCAGAATCGGAGAAAGCCCCAAAGATGGTTCGTCCAGAAAAAGCAGCTTTGGACGGTTCATCAGTGCCCGGCCAATAGACAGCATCTGCTGTTCGCCTCCTGAAAGCGTCCCGGCCCATTGGCCGTGCCGTTCTTTCAAAACAGGAAAATGGGCAAAAATCCTCTCCACGTCTTTCCTGATGCCGGAACGGTCTCGACGGGTGTAGGCCCCCATCATGAGATTCTCACGTACGGTCAGTTCCTCAAAAACCTCCCGGCCCTCGGGCACATAAGAAATTCCCATGCGGACAATGACTTCCGTATCCTTTCCGTCAATGCGCTTTCCCAGGAATTCAATGGTTCCCTTGTCCGGCTGATCATCCAGTAATCCCATAACGGTCTTTAATATGGTGGACTTTCCGGCTCCGTTGTTTCCAAGGATCGCCGTGATGGTCCCCTCATCCACCGTCAGAGACACCCCTCTCAAAGCGTAGATCAGACCGTAAAAGGTTTCGATGTTTTTGATCTCAAGCAGCATCATTAATGACTTCATCCTCTCCCAGATAGGCTTTCAAAACTTCCGGGTTTTTCTGAACCTCTTCGGGACCTCCCTCCATGATGGGTCTGCCGAAGTTTATCACCAGAATCCTTTCAGAAATATCCATGACCATCTTCATGTCATGCTCAATCAAAAGGATGGTCACTCCCAGTTCATCCTGAATGTCTTTGACCCAGAAAATCATATCCTGTTTTTCTTCGGAGTTCATTCCCGCGCAGGGTTCATCCAGGAGCAGCAGTTCCGGTTCAAGGGCCAGGGCCCGGCCCAGTTCCACCTGTTTCTGGGTGCCGTAGGGAAGCGCGCCCACAAATTTATTGCGTACCGATTGAAGATCCAGAAGGTCAATAATTTCTTCAACTTTGCGCCTGTGGGAAATCTCCTCGCGACCCGCAAAGGAACGCCTTCCCCACATGAAAGAACCTCTAAAAAGACCCGTCTTCATGAAATTGTGGCGGCCCGCCATGAGATTTTCCATGGTGCTCATATGGCTGAAAAGCTCGATATTCTGAAAGGTACGGGCAATCCCCATTTTGGCCACACGATCCGGTCGTTTTCCCTGAATCGCTTTGTCCTTGAAGACAATGCGGCCCCGGTTGGGTTTGTAAATGCCGTTAATGCAATTAAAAAGCGTCGTTTTGCCCGCGCCGTTGGGGCCGATAATGGCAAAGATAGCGCCTTTTTCAACCTGAAAATTAATGTCCGCGAGGGCCACAAGACCCCCGAAAGAAATGCCCAACCCCTCAACCTTGAAGAAATCCATAAACTCGTTTCTCTATTAACACCCTTGTACCCGGTTTCCGGATCACCGCTATATCAACCGCAAACGCTCACTATTGTCTTTTTCATTATGACAAGGGGCTGGTAAAAAAGCCGCCAGCCCCACCGGTTAGTCCGTAGATTATTATTGAATTTCCATCCAGTCGGTCAGCTTTTCATACTTACCGCCTTTGAGGCACTTGACAAGAAAGATTTCTTTCTGCCCCTGCCGGCATGCATAGGGTTCCGCCAGATCGAGGGGACCATAACTGATTTTCCCACCGATTCCCTTGAAATCTTTTATTTTCTCCATCTCCTGAACCAGCCGTTCCCGCGTGAGGTCCCTGCCGCACCGTTTGATGCCCTCCACCAGCGGTTCGGCAAAGAGGATGCCCGCGTAGAAGAAGAGACCCCACCGTTCCCCCTTGGCGGCGTATTTTTCGTACGCATCTTTCTTGTACTTCTGCAGCAGGGCATTGTCAGAATCCGGGAGTTCCCCGAAGGTGGCTGCAATCACGCCTTCCCACAAGCCCTTGCTGATTTTGTACATAAGAGGAAAATCGGAACAGGTGCTGGTGCTCATCCATTGGGGGGTAAATTTCATGGCCTTGCTGGTTCCCACAATGCGTACCGCATGGATCGGGGTGACCCACAGTAACACCACATCCGCATTGGATTTTTTCAGTTTCATGACGTGGGGTTTCATATCCGTATCGGACTTTTCAACGGGAATCCTTTCCACCAGCTTCATCCCCAATTTCTCCAGTTCCTCTGCCGCCCCTTTGACCCCGTTCTTGCCGTAATCATCATTCTGGTAGGCAATGGCGATCCGCTTTTTCCCCAGTTTTTCCACCGCATATCGAACAAGGCCCTTGGCCTCAATATAATAGAGGGGATAGACCGCAAAGAGGTACTTGCGCGGGGGTTCAATCCAGTGGAGAGAACCCGAAGACGGCCCCACCCAGGGAATTTTTCTTTCCATCAGGTAATCCACAACCGAAAGGCCGGGCGCCGTACCCACGCCGGATACCCAGGCAAACATCCCGATTCCTTCCTGCAGTTCTTTCACGCCTGCCTTGGTTTTGGCCGGGTTGTAACCATCGTCAAACATGTGGTGGATCAGTTTTCTGCCGTTAATACCCCCCTGTTCATTGATCATCTTGAAATAGGCGTCCGTACCCCTTGCCACCGAACCCCACGGGGCGGCCGGGCCGGTCTGGGGTCCCCACTGACCGATATGAATTTCCGTATCCGTTACCCCTTCCTCGGCGACAGCCACAAATGCCGTCCCCAGTACCAGAACAACCGCTGCCAGTCCCACCAGAAATCTTTTCATTTTCATGCCCTTCTCCTTTCCATTAATGATTGACGATTGATACCCTAAACTTTTTTCACATAATGCCGAGCAAAAAGCCCCGAAGGCTTAATGCAAAGAACCAGGACAATAATAGCGAAGGCCACGACGGATTTAAACTCTATGGAGACATAAAGCCCGAACAGGTTCTCAATGATGCCGATGACGTAGGCGCCGAAAACCGATCCGGGAAGAGAGGTCATGCCGCCCATCACCGCCCCGGCAAACCCTTTCAGCATGGGGTCCCACATCATGTACGGCTGCATGGTAACGGGAGAGATCAAAAGACCTGCCAGGCATCCGACCATGGAGGATATGCCCCAGGTAACCATCAAAATGCGGTTGGTCCGGATTCCCATGAGGCGGGCCGCCATAGGATTCTGCTGGGTCGCCTTCATGGCCACTCCCAGCTTGGAATATCTCAGGAAAAGAAAAAGAATGATCATGACTGAAAGCGCCACCACAAAGGTGAGCACTTCCAGCGCACTCACAAAGACCTCACCGATCTCAACACTATCGTAGGGAGACAACGGAAACGGCATGGTCTTGGGGTCGGCCCCGAATTTCCATGAAACAATCCCCATGAGAATCATTTCAAGGCCGATGGTAATAATAATCATACCGAGGACATTGGGTTCCTTGGCACGCCTTAGAACTGCAAACTCCAGAAAAAAGCCCAAGAAAGCCGCAAAAATCAACGCGGAAGGAAACGCCACATAAAAAGGCAACCCATGGTATTCCAACACCATATATGTGAGAAAGCTCGCCACAAGGGCCATTTCACCCTGGGCGAAATTCACCACCTCGGAGGTTTTGTATATGAGCACCATGGCAAGCCCCATCAGGGCGTAAGAGCTTCCCACAGCAATACCGCTGGCAATGGTTTGTATGAATTCAAGCATGGAAAACCCTCTGATGGCTCATGGCTGATAGCGGATGGTTGTTAGCCACTAGATCAAAAAACCGTCTGATATTCTCCGCTTCTTATTACCCAACATGAGCTAATAGCTTTATTAAAACGGCCACGTGCGCCAGTAGATCTTGGTCCGTATCCAAAACCCGTAAATCCCCAGCGGTTCAAAGAGCATGATCAACACCATGATGAGCCCGTAAATGATGAACTGGATGTTGCTGACCCCTGTAATCGAAAAATAGTCTTTGCTGAGTACCTCCAGCCAATGACCGAGGTAGGGAATGCTCAGGATATTGCGCAGTTCCAGATCCAGCCAGCTCAAGAGACACGCCCCGGCGATGCCGCCGAAGATGGATCCCAGACCGCCCACCACCACCATGCCCAGGAAAATGATGGACATCATCAGACCAAACATTTCAGGCTCAATGAAGCGGAGCACAAACGCATAAAGCCCACCCGCAACGCCTGCATAAAACGCGCTCACCGCAAAAGCCAGGGTTTTGTAATAGGTGAGGTTGACCCCCATGGTTTCGGCCGCGATATCGGCATCACGAATGGCGATAAAAGCGCGGCCAACTTTGGTTTTGATGATGTTGCGGGCCACCAGAACCAGAATGACGGTAATAAAAACCAAAAGATAATAGAAATCCCGGTCGGATTCCAGATGCCACGGCCCGATGGTGAGCGGCGGGGTATGCAGCCCCTGCCTTCCGCCAAAAACTTCCACCCGACCGATAACCTGCGTAATAGTGAGGCCAAAACCCAACGTGGCAATGGAGAGATAAGGTCCTTCCAGACGTAGCGCGGGGATGCCCAGCAAAAAGCCGAAGAGAGCCGTAACCAGCCCACCCGCCGGCAAGGCCAGCAGAAAGGGCAAATGCGCCTTTGCCATAAACACCACGGTACCATAGGCCCCGATGGCGAAGAATCCCGCATGACCCAGGGATATCTGCCCCGTATAACCCACCAGCAGGTTCAATCCCACGGCCACGATAATGTTGATGGCCATGTAATTGGCCATGTAGACGTAGTAATTCTTGACAAAAAAGGGAAACAGGGCCAGGCAGAGCATCAGGGCCGAAAACCAGAATACAACCACCCCGGAGGAAAAGAGCTGCACGTCTTCGTAATAGTCCCGTTTCATGTCCATGGATAGAAACGCTCCCTCAGTCACCGATTTCAGATTTTTATATGCGGGTTATTTCCGATCCGTCTTATCAAGCACTTTTCGGTAGTAGAACTCCGATTCACCCAACAGGGGGGATCCCTTGCCCATCATGTTGAGTTGCATGATTTTGTAATTGATCTTCTTGATATGTCGAAATTTTTCTTTTTCGTCAGGTATTTGGTCCAACATGTCCTCCATGGTGCGGATCTCTTTTCTAAGCTCCAGTTCAGGGGGAAGACAATCGGCGTTTTTCAAAATCTTATAGGTCAGTCGAAGCTCTTCGGGAATATTGCGGTCGTCTTCAAAATCGATGGGTTTTCCTTTTCCCGGAAGGTTGTCAAAATCCCCTTTGTCCTGAGCTTCCTGTATCCGTTTTTCTATTATTTTTTGAAAAGCAAACATGGATTTGAACCCTTGTTGAGATGAGAATGGCCCTGGTTATATACGATCGATCCTGCAATTTCAAGATAAATCCAAGGGCGGCGGTACATGTATCAGCCCGCCTGAGAATGTGATTTTTACGTATTTTCCCGGATCATTTTTTTCTTGTTTAACCCATAAATCAGTAGTACCAATATGTTTGTGTAATAATGGTCTTGTGAGGCATGGAGAGAGAATTCCATGGATTTTTTCATTGAAAAAGGGTTGGCCCAACTCCGCGCCATCCCCTTTTACCCGGTCATCCAATCCAGAAGCAAATATGAACTCATTGACATGACCCTGACGGTCATGGGCGTCGCCTTCGAAGAGGTCTCCAAACGCGCCCAGGATTTGAAACAGGAAATTGCATCCTGGGATGAGGGCCGGCGATGCGGCCTGGGGGTCCTCCCCAAAGGCCCCTTCATCACCCTGGAGAAAAGGGAGAATCGCATTTTCTACCTGGGAAAAAGAAAGGTTGATCCACACATGACTTTTCTTTTCAAGAATCTGGACTCCGCACTGCTGGTGTTGACCACCCAGATGAGCGCCCACCAGGCACTGGCCGAAAGCCGTATTCTGCTGCACGGTCAGGTTTCCTACGGAATGGAATTAAACCGTGCCCTGGCCATTGTGGAAACCTACCTTTTTCCTCAGTCCATCCTGAACAGAATTTTCAAACGGCCACCCACCATGAATCTTTACCATCTGGCAATCAAGGGGATCATCTACGCGACAATGGGACCGGCACTGATAAAAAACGGTTTCAAGTGCACCCTCAAAAAACAATAGGAGGAAATAGCATGCTACCCAATTACTACCAGTTTTACTGCCCCGTTAAGATCCTCTCCGGCCAGCTGGCAGTCAGCAATATTCCCTTTGAAATGAACCTCCTGGGATGTAAAAGGGCCATGGTTGTCACCGACAAAGGGGTGGTCAAGGCCGGACTCATTGACATCGTTAAATCGGCCTTCGCCGATTCCGATGTGAAAATCGGACGTATTTTTAACGAGGTTCCGCAGGACTCCAGCGACAGAATCGCCAACCGCATAGCGAAAATGTTCAAGACCGAACGATGTGACTGTTTCATTGCCGTGGGTGGCGGAAGCGCCCTGGACTCGGCCAAAGGGGCCAATATTGTCCTTTCCGCGGACTCGGGCAACATTCTCGATTTCCAGGGCGCAGACAAAATCACCAGCGACCTGCACCCTCTTATCGCCATCCCCACCACGGCTGGAACAGGCAGTGAAGTGACAAAAGTCGCCGTCATTTACAATGAAACCACGGAAACCAAAATGAGTTTTGTATCCGACAAACTCTATCCCAACCTGGCCGTGATCGATCCCCGCATGACCTTGACCATGCCTCCCATGATTACGGCGGCCACCGGCATGGATGCACTGACGCACGCGGTGGAAGCCTACATCTGTCTTCAGAAAAACCCCATCGATGATATTTTCGCCAAGACCGCCATCGACCTGATTCGCCGGCATCTGGTTCACGCAACGGAGGACGGAAAGAACATGGAAGCACGCATGGCGATGGCCAATGCGGCTCTCTATGCAGGAATCGCCTTCAGCAATTCCATGGTGGGGATGGTCCACGCTCTGGCCCATGCCCTGGGTGGCGTGTGTCATGTACCCCATGGCGTGGCCAACGCCGTACTGCTGCCGTGGTGTCTCCAATATAACATCCCCAAAGTCCCTGAATACATAGCCGAACTTTCAGGACTCCTGGGGGGCGCCGGGGCCTACCTCAAGCCTGTTGAACAGGCGGAAGAAACCGTTTTGCTGATTAGAAATCTGCTCAAAAAGCTCAACAGTGTTTCAGGCATTCCCCAGAAGCTGCGTGATGCAAAAGTTGAAAAAGACCAACTTTCCGAAGCAGCACAGGTGGCCATCAATGACGGCGCATTGATTTACAACCCGCGTGAAGTTTCCTACGAAGACGCCCTGGGTGTTTACCAAACAGCCTTCTGACAGTTGCAAAAATGCGAAACGCTTCAAACTTGACAAATAGGCAAGCTTGACCTACAATGGTCCATAAATTTTGTATTTTAAAATAGTTGTGGAGAATTGCATTGGGTATTACCATCGTACAGAAAAGTGACCTGAAATATCCTAAACCCAATGCGAAAGTCGCTTTGGTACTTTCCGGCGGCGGCATTTCCGGCGGCGCCTTCAAGATCGGCGGGTTAAACGCACTCAGCAGCTTTATGACCAATCGGCGCCTCCGGGATTTTGACATATTTGTAGGAGTCAGTGTCGGCGCCATTATCGCTTCCTTTTTGGCCAACGGCATTTCTTCAAAAGACCTTTCCGACAGCCTGGAGGGGCTTCCCGGCAAATTGAGCCCCGTCAGGGCATGGGATCTTTATACGCCCAATCTTAAAGGGTTCTTTCAGATGCCCCCCCATATTCTCGGCCACATGTTGTCCATTGTGCCCAAGCGAGTCGCCGATATTGTGCGGTATAAAAATATTTTCAGGGAGGACTTCCGCAATCGCCTCATCAAAACGGCCATGAAGCCCACTTACAAAAACGTGGGTGACTTCCTCGCATATTGCCTTAAAGACGGCGACCCCGATGCCTACCATTCCAGCTGGCCCTGGCATTATCTGCCCAATGGCATTTTCACCACCCACCATTTCGAACGGACCATTCGAAAAAACCTGGAAAGCTGTGATCTCAGCAATGATTTTACACATCTTTACAAGAAAAGGGGCAAAGCGCTGTACACCGTCTCCATGAACCTGGATTGCGCACAGCGGGCGGTTTTCGGCCATGACGAAATCAACACGGTACCCATTTCAAAAGCCATGGAAGCCTCCATGGCCATCCCCCTCTTCTACAAACCTGTCAACATCGACGGCGTCGATTATGTGGATGGTGCCGTGATCAAAACCACCAACCTGGATCTGGCCGTCAGCAAAAATGCCGATTTAATTATTTGCTACAACCCCTTCCGTCCGTTTAATCTGGATCTTTTCTGCGAACAGTGCGAAGCCAATCAGGACAGGATCCGCATTGCAAAAGACGGCATCTATGCCATTTTCAACCAAGTGATGCGGACCATGCTTCATACCCGCCTCATGCACGGCATTTCCCTATACCGAAAGAATCCCGAATTCAAGGGCGACATTATCCTGGTTGAACCCACGGAATATGACGACAAATTCTTTGATATGAACCCTATGAGCTTCTGGGAAAGGCGTGTGGCCGCCAAAAGGGGATACGATTCCGTCAGGGAATCCATCAGCAAGGATTATAAAACCCTGAACAAGATTCTCACGGCCCATGGGATCAAGACCAACCCAAAATTCGCCACACCACCCCAAAATGATGTGCTTCCCATAGCACCTGCTTGTCAAGAACCGATGGCAGCTTGAAACCCATGGGGACGATGGGGACGTCCTTTATATGTTTACATATAAAGGGCGCCCCCTGGCAAAAGGAGGAAACAAAATGCGTATAGGCATTCCAGAGGAAGTGAAAGTGGCTGAAAAAAGGGTGGCAGTAACGCCATCCGGCGTCAAAAGCCTTGTACAGAACGGACACACGGTCTTGTTTCAATCCAATGCGGGCCTTGGCAGTGGTTTTCCCAATGAGCAGTATATTCAGGCAGGAGCCCAGATCGTCGTACACCCAAAGGACATCTGGGCGGATGCGGACATGATCATGAAGGTTAAAGAACCGCTGTCCGTTGAGTATGATTTGATGCGTGAAGGTCAAATCATTTTCACATACCTTCATCTGGCGGCTGCCCGGGAACTGGCTCAACAACTGGTGGAAAAAAAGGTGGTGGGCATTGCTTATGAAACCATTCAGACGGATGCCGGTGCCCTTCCGCTGTTGGCTCCCATGAGCGCGGTGGCGGGACGCTTGTCAATACAGGCGGGGGCCTACTGTCTTGAAGCCAAATCAGGCGGCATGGGGATTTTGCTGAGCGGCGTACCGGGGGTCAGGCCCGCCTATGTGGTCATCATCGGGGCCGGGGTTTCAGGGCTGCATGCCTGCTTCGGGGCCGTGGGCACCGGCGCAAGGGTCAGTATCCTGGACATTAACCAGGAGCGACTGGACTACATCAACGATGTCATGCGGGGAAGCGTCACCACGCTCATGAGCAATGAAGGGATACTGGAAGAAGAGGTCATCAAGGCGGACCTGGTCATCTGTTCAGTGCTTATTCCGGGAGCAGCGGCACCCAAGCTGATCTCAAGAGAACTGCTCACAAAGATGAAACCGGGGGCCGCCATTGTGGACATCTCCATCGATCAGGGGGGTGCCTGTGAGACCAGTCGCCCCACCACCCATGAAGATCCCACGTACGTGGAAGAAGGTGTCGTCCATTACTGCGTCAACAATATGCCTGGCGCGGTGCCACGTACTTCCACCATGGCGCTTACCAACGCCACCCTACCCTATGCGCTCAAAATCGCCAATTTGGGCTATGAAAAAGCCATGCTGGAAAACCCGCCGATTGCAAGAGGCATGAATGTCATTAAAGGCCATATCGTTCACAAGGCCGTAGCAGAAAGTGTGGGACTGCCTTACACACCGATCTAAACGAAACAAGGGGACGCCGTTTATATATTTACATTTTGCATCAAAATGTAAATATATAAACGGCGTCCCCTATT
>JAJDOH010000274.1 GCA_022340265.1 Deltaproteobacteria bacterium
CTGCAAAAAGAAGTCCAGGAAAAAATCGAAGAGATGGACCGACAGACTTTTATGACCAATGCTTCGGATTTGGCAAAACCGCTTGTGGAAAAGTACCCAACCAAAAGAATCAAGGCATATCTTCAAAACATGCTGGAAGATATGGCGGACAACCTGCAGATTTTCAATCCGCAGCAACAGGTTCAGATTCCGGGCATGCCGACGCCTTTGGCTGCCGATGGGGATCGTTTTCAACCTTATCAGGTCAACCTGCTGGTGGACAACAGTGACCAGACTGCGCCGCCCATCATTGTGGAGGGCTATCCCACATACCGAAACATTTTTGGCAGCATCGAACGGATTGTGGATCGGGCCGGCGTCTGGCGCACGGATTTCAGCAAAATCAAGGCCGGGTCTCTATTAAAAGCTCTGGGCGGCTATCTGATCATCAATCTTTTGGATGCCATTCAGGAGCCAGGTGTGTGGCAGGCGCTCAAAAGGGCGCTCAAGAGTGAGCAGCTCGAAATTCAAACCTATGACCCCTTTTACCTCTTTACCACCAGCGGCTTGAAACCGGAGCCCATCGATCTGGATATCAAGGTTGTGGTCATTGGAGATGCTTACCTCTATCATCTGTTGCTAAATTATGACCCGGATATGCGCAAGGTGTTCAAAGTCAGAGCTGATTTTGACACCGCTATGGACAAGAATGAGGAAAGTATTCATCTGATTGCGCGGTTTATCCGCGTGAAGACCCAAGAGGAGAACCTGAAACCCTTTGATCGAACGGCGGTGGCGCTCCTGATGGAACAGGCCGTTCGCATGACGGGTCGCCAGGAGAAAATCTCCACCAGCTTTCCGCAATTGACCGACCTGTTGAGAGAAGCGGACTATGTGGCAGCCGAGGAAAAGAAAACAGTGGTTGACGCAACTCATGTGAAAAAGGTGATCGAGTCCCGAAAATTCAGGTCCGGCATGGTGGAGGAGCACCTGCAGGAGATGATTGATCGCGGAACGATTATGATCGACCTTGAAGGCGAAGTGGTGGGGCAGGTGAACGGGTTGGCCGTCTACGCCATGGGCGATTACATGTTTGGCAAACCATCTCGCATTACCTGCTCTACCGCCATGGGTCGCGCCGGCATCATCAACATTGAACGGGAAGCGGATCTGTCGGGCAGCACCCATAACAAAGGGGTTTTAATACTGGGGGGATATCTTCGCCAACAATATGCCCAGGACAAGCCTTTGACCATGAGTGCCAGCATCGCTTTCGAACAGTCCTACGGCGGCGTGGACGGGGACAGCGCCTCTTCAACGGAAATCTACGCACTTCTCTCCAGCCTGTCGGAAGTGCCGATTAAACAGTATATCGCCGTAACCGGATCGGTCAACCAGAACGGCCAGGTACAGGCCATTGGCGGGGTCAATGAAAAGATTGAAGGGTTTTTCGACTGCTGTCGGAAAAAAGGGGCGGACAAGAACCAGGGTGTCATGATTCCTGCTAGCAATGTGAAAGACTTGATGCTCCGTCAGGACGTGGTGGATGCGGTAAAAGATGGCAAGTTCCACATTTATCCGGTGCGCACCATTGATGAAGGCATCGAAATTTTGACGGGGAAAAAGGCCGGCAAGAGAAAAGCGGATGGCACCTATTCAAAAGGGTCCATTAATCAACTGGTGGATGATAAACTGAAATCTCTGGCTGAAGGTCTCAAAAAATTCGCTGGGGACAAAGAGGAAGGAAACAGAGAAAACAAGAAAAAAGGGTGTGCACAGTGTTCATAAACACCTTTTCATTCGTCCCTTAACATGGCAGGCCAAATTTAGCTGATAATGCAGAAAGAAGATTGGCAGAAACGCGGCACGGGTCACCGGGAGCGGCTCAGGCAACGGTTTTTAAAGGGGGGCTTGGAACAGTTTACCGATGAAGAAGTGGTGGAGTTTCTTTTAACCCTGGGAACGCCCAGAGGGGATCTGAAAAACGCCGCCAGGGATGCCATGCGGGCATTCGGAACGCTATCCGGTGTTCTGTCGGCGCCCAGAAAGAAGCTTATGGAGATTCAGGGCATCGGAGAGAAAAATGCCCTCTACCTGGGTTTGGTTCATCAGACAGCCAAACGATATCTCCGAGATCGCATTGCGGGAAAGACCTTTTTCGGGTCATCCCAAGCGGTTTTCGATTATCTTTTTCATTCCATGCGGGACCTCAAAAGAGAGGTCTTCAGGGTTTTCTTCCTGACCCGAAAAAATCAAGTGATCACGGATTGTGATCTCTTTGAAGGCAGTTTGACCGGCAGTGCCGTTTACCCCCGGGAGATTATGACCCTTGCCCTCGAACACAAGGCGGCGGGACTTGTGTTTGTCCATAACCACCCTTCGGGGGACCCCGCGCCTTCACCCGAAGATCAGCGTTTGACCAGAGACCTGGTGTGGGCGGCAATGCTGATGGGTATCCAGGTGCTGGATCACTTGATCATAGGGAACAATCGGTATTTCAGCTTCGCGGACCAGGGGGTCATCAAGGGTTTTGCGGATGAATACCATCAGCGGTTCGACAGGCCCTGAATTCTTGACAATTTCGTGTATTTATGGATGATAGCAGCGGTTGCTTGGAAAATGCGAGAGTGGCGGAACTGGTAGACGCGCTGGATTTAGGATCCAGTGGGGTAACCTGTAGGGGTTCGAGTCCCCTCTCTCGCACCAGCAAGAAAACAGTGGTCTGAATAATGTGCCTTGAAATCAGGAAAATCATTGTTATTTTTTCACCTCACGGTGATGGGTTTTCCGGATTGCAATGGGAAAAAGGTAAACCAGGTGCCTGAAATTTACTGTGAAATGTCAAAACGTGAAAGAGGATAAGGAAAACCATGAAAGCCAGCTTGGAAGACATCAGCCAGGTCAAAAAGAAATTATCTGTGGAAGTTGACGCAAAGGAAGTCAACAAAAAACTCAACGATGCCTATGGAAAAATAAAGAAACAGACCAAAATTCCAGGTTTTAGACCCGGAAAGGTCCCCCGGAAAATTCTGGAGTCCTACTTTGGAAAACAGATAGAGGCGGATGTCGCCAGCGAGCTGGTTAATGAAACTTTCCCGAAAGCGGTTGAAGAAACAGATGCGTTTCCTTTGGGCCAGCCCGAACTGGAAAAAGGACATGTCAAACTGGACGAGGCGTTTATCTATTCGGCTACCATGGAAGTACGGCCGCAATTTGAAGTGAAAGACTATCTCGGTCTGGAAGCTGAAAAGGAGATGGTTTCCGTAACCGACGAAGAGGTTGAAAAAAGGCTCGAACAGATCAGGGAAGGAAACGGAAAACTTGAATCTCTGACAGAGCCCCGACCCGTTCAGGAAGGGGATTTTGTTGTTATCAATTACCAGGGCTTTGAAGATGACCAGCCCCTTGAGGAAATTAAGGATCAGAACTTTTTGTTGAACGTGGGAAAAGGGGATTTCCATAAAAAATTTGACGAAGGGCTCGTTGGGCTCAATAAGGATGACGAGAGGGAAATTGTCGTCGATTTTGAGGAAGATTATTTCAATAACAACCTCAAAGGAAAAACGGTTCGTTTTGAGGTTTCCATTGTAGACATCAAAGAACGCAATCTTCCGGAGTTAAATGACGAGTTTGCACAGAATCTTGGTGCCGATTTCAAGGATCTTGAAGGGCTCAGGGAAGAGATTAAAAAGAACGTTGTGGCGCAGGAAGAAAATCGTGTGGAACAGGATTTGAAACGGAGGCTTTTGGGGAAAATTTCCGAAGGGACCGAGTTTGAACTGCCTCAGGTACTGGTTGACGCCGAGGTGGATTTTTCCATCAAGAGCCTTCGGTCAAATTTTGAGAGGAGCGGATCCAGCTTTGAAAAGGCCGGGATTTCCCCCGGGATGTTGCAGCAACAATTCAGGCCCTCTTCTGAAAGTCGCGTCAGGGAACGGCTGATTCTGGGCCAGATTGCCAAACAGGACGATATAACCATCAGCGATGATGACTTTACGGAGGGGCTCGAGAAACTGGCCAAAGGTATGGGGCAGGAAGTGGAGACCATCCGGAAATATTATGAAGCACGAGGGGAAGTCGATATTTTGAAGGAACAGATGCTTGAAGAAAAAACTTTGAATTACCTCGTGGAAAAAGCCAAGATTAAAGAAGTGGAAGCCGGGTCCTTAAACCCGGAAAAAGACGAAAACACCGAAACGGAGGTTCAATAAACCGATTATGTTAATCCCGATGGTAATTGAACAATCAAGCCGCGGCGAAAGGGCTTATGACATTTATTCTCGTTTGCTCAAAGACCGCATTATCTTTATTACGGATCAGGTCGCCGATCCAATGGCGAACACCATTATTGCACAGATGCTTTTTCTGGAATCCGAGGATCCGGAAAAAGACATTCATATGTACATCAATTCTCCCGGCGGTTCCGTGACAGCCGGACTGGCCATCTACGACACCATGCAGTATATCAAGCCCGATGTGGCGACCATCTGCATGGGGCAGACCTCCAGCATGGCAGCCCTTTTGCTGGCGGCCGGGGCAAAAGAAAAGCGGTATGCGCTGCCCCATTCCAGAATTATGATTCATCAGCCGCTGGGAGGTGCTCAGGGGCAGGCAACGGATATTGACATCCACGCCCGGGAAATACTCAAGATCAGGGATAACCTTAATCAGATTCTTGCCGAGCATACGGGTACGGACATTAAGAGGATCCGAAAAGATACCGAGCGTGATTTTTTTATGGATAGCCAACAGGCCAAGGAGTACGGTATTATTGACCGGGTAATCCATAAAAGGGAAATTAAGGATTTATCAACCGAAGAAAAATAGGAAAAAAGGCTATGAGCAAGAACGACATTCCCAATGATGATCTGCTGTGTTCTTTCTGTGGAAAGAGTCAGGATGAGGTAAAAAAGCTCATCGCGGGCCCTTCAGTGTATATTTGTGATGAATGTATACAGCTTTGTAACGAAATTATTGCGGAAGAATACAATCAGGAAGATGACGAAGGCGGGCCGCAGCTCCTAAAGCCGGTCGAGATTAAGGAAACGCTGGATCAATACGTCATAGAACAGGATAAAGCGAAAAAGGTCCTCTCAGTGGCCGTTCACAACCACTATAAACGAATTAACACCAAGGTGGACATGGAAGGGGTTGAGATCGAAAAAAGCAATATCCTGCTCATCGGTCCCACGGGTTCAGGCAAGACACTCCTTGCTCAAACCCTTGCCAGGATACTGAAAGTCCCCTTCACCATTGCGGATGCCACGACGCTTACGGAAGCCGGCTATGTCGGTGAAGATGTTGAAAATATCATCTTGAACCTGGTTCAGATGGCGGATTACGATGTGGAGTCTGCGTGCAAAGGCATCGTTTATATTGATGAAATTGATAAAATTGCACGGAAATCAGACAGTCCGTCCATTACACGCGATGTCTCCGGCGAAGGGGTGCAGCAGGCGCTTTTGAAAATCATTGAAGGCACCATGGCGAATGTTCCGCCCAAAGGGGGGAGAAAGCATCCACAGCAGGACTTCGTCAAAGTAAATACCAGCAATATCCTGTTCATCTGTGGTGGGACCTTTAACGGTCTGGATAGAATCATCAGAAACCGCATTGGAAGCAAGTTGATGGGTTTTGAAGCGGACATACATGGAAAGGGCGACGTGGATGTGAATGAAATCATGGGCCTCGTTCAGCCGGAAGATTTAATTAAATTCGGCCTGATTCCTGAATTCATCGGTCGTATTCCAATTGTGGCCACTTTGAATGAACTGAGCCTGGAAGCGCTGGTCCGTATCCTCACGGAACCTAAAAATGCCCTTACAAAACAGTACAAAAAGCTGTTTGAACTGGAAGATGTGGAGCTGAAATTCACGGATGGTGTATTGAACGCCGTTGCCGAGGCCGCATTGAAACGAAAATCGGGCGCCAGGGGCCTTCGGGCGATTCTGGAAACGCTGATGTTGGAAATTATGTATGATATTCCATCGATTCCGGAAATTCGAGAATGCGTCATCAACGAAGAAGTTGTCACCAAAGGTGAGCCTCCGTTATTGTTATACGAAAACCAAGCAAAGTTTGGATAAAAAATGTTGAATTCCGAAGAAAAAGAGAGTCAGGACCAAGCCGGTTTTGACGAGAAGTTTTATTACCCCCTTCTCCCTTTAAGAGATGTGGTGGTTTTTCCCAACGTGGTGGTGCCTCTCTTCGTGGGGCGAAAGAAATCGATTAAAGCCCTCGAGTATGCGCTTTCCCACGAAAAAGAAGTTTTTCTGTCCGCTCAGGCTGACGCCAACGTAGATGATCCGACACCCAAGGATATTTACTCCTTCGGGACATTGGGCACAGTCCTTCAATTGCTCAAATTGCCCGACGGCACGGTCAAAGCCCTCATTGAAGGGAAGGAACGTGGCAGGATCGACAATTTCATGGATAAGCAGGGCTTTTTCATGGTGGAGGTCAGGAAAGCTGAGGAGATTTCCGTTTCCGGCAGGGAAACGGAAGCCTTGATGCGCAGTATCAATACCAGTTTTGAGGAATATGCAAAGCTGAACACGAAGATCGGCAAAGAAATTGTCTCAGCCGTGATGGCCATCGAAGACCCCGGACGACTGGCTGATACCATCGCCGGTCATCTGGCCATGAAGGTAGCGGATAAACAGAATATTCTGGAAACCATCGACCCCAATAAACGTCTTGAACAGCTCTACGGCCAGCTGGAAAATGAAGTGGACATCCTTCGCCTCGAACAGCGGTTGAGAACGCGGGTCAAGAAGCAGATGGAAAAGACCCAGAAAGACTACTATCTCAACGAGCAGATTCGTGCCATCCAAAAAGAGATGGGGACCAAAGACGACTTTAAGGCGGAATTGGCGGATCTGGAAAAGAAAATCAAACGGAAAAAAGTATCCAAGGAAGCCCATCAGCGGGTAAGGCAGGAATTTAAGAAACTGAAGATGATGTCCCCCATGTCGGCAGAAGCGGCGGTGGTGCGAAATTATATTGATTGGATCATTGATTTGCCGTGGTTTGATAAGAGTAAAAAGAAATTTGATATTGCCGAAGCTGAAATCATTCTGAATGAAGATCATTACGGGCTTGAAAAGCCGAAAGAGCGTATTTTGGAGTATCTGGCCGTTCAACGCCTTACGAAAAAAATGAGGGGCCCCATTCTTTGTCTGGTGGGCCCTCCAGGTGTTGGAAAAACATCCCTGGCCAAGTCGGTTGCCCGGGCTACCGGCCGAAATTATGTGCGCCTTTCCCTTGGCGGAGTTCGTGATGAGGCCGAAATCAGGGGACACAGGCGAACCTATATCGGCGCGCTTCCGGGCAAAATCATTCAGTTTTTGAAGAAGGCAAAAACCAGCAACCCCGTATTCTGTCTTGATGAAGTTGATAAAATGAGCACCGACTTCAGGGGTGATCCGTCTGCTGCATTGCTGGAAGTGTTGGACCCCGAACAGAATGTGGCCTTTAATGACCACTATCTGGATCTTGACTATGACCTGTCGGACATTTTCTTTATTACCACCGCCAACAATTTGCATAACATTCCGGGTCCACTTCAGGACAGGATGGAGATTATCCGGTTGCCGGGCTATACGGAAATTGAGAAATTGCATATTGCAAGGCAGTTCCTGGTAAAAAAGCAGATTGAACTAAACGGCCTTTCGCCTGAAAATATTGCTTTTACCGACAAAGCCATTTTAACGATGATTCGCACCTATACCAGTGAGGCAGGTGTAAGGAATCTGGAACGTGAGATTTCATCCATTTGCCGGAAGGTGGCCAAAGAAGTTGTTCTCAAAGGGGAGAGTACAAAAATCAATATCAAGACCCAGTCCATCAAAAAATATCTGGGTGTTCCCAAGTATCGTTACGGCAGAACCGAAGAAAATGACGCCATCGGCTTGACCACCGGCCTGGCCTGGACGAATGTCGGAGGAGAACTGCTGCAAACGGAAGTAACGGTTGTGCCGGGAAAGGGCAAACTCTCTTTAACGGGAAAACTGGGTGAAGTCATGCAGGAATCGGCGCAGGCCGCTTTGAGTTACGTTCGATCAAAGGCAAGGGCTCTCAAGCTGCCGGATGACTTCTACGAGAAAATCGATATTCATATTCACGTGCCCGAAGGCGCCATCCCCAAAGACGGGCCTTCTGCCGGCATTACGCTGGCCACTTCCATCGTATCCGCCTTAACACGCTATCCCGTTCGTTGCACGCTTGCCATGACGGGGGAAATAACGCTTCGAGGAAGGGTGCTTCCCATCGGCGGACTCAAGGAGAAGATCCTGGCCGCCCACAGGGGTGGTGTTACCAAGGTTCTGATTCCCATGGATAATAAAAAGGATATAGCGGACATTCCCAAGAAGATACTGCGGAAGGTGGAGCTGGTTCCTGTTGAGCATGCGGATGAGGTTCTAAGAGAAGCGCTTGTGCTGGAAGAAGGCCAGGAATTGTTTGCACCGGAAGCGGATGTGCAGCCTTTTTGCTTCAGTAACATGGCCAAATCGGAAAAAGAAGTTGATGCGACTGTTACCGCGCATTAATTGAGAATTTTTGTTGACAGGATGAAGCGGACCTGCTAATTATGTCTGACTGAGCTTTGGTTCAGGCGGGTAGCTCAGTGGGAGAGCATCGGCCTTACAAGCCGGGGGTCGCGGGTTCAAGCCCCGCTCCGCCTACCATCTTTTACCAAGGTGAGGCCAAAAGGATTAACCGGTCGCTTAAAAAGGATCGTTTTCAATAACACGGGGGCGTAGTTCAGTTCTGGTTAGAACGCCGGCCTGTCACGCCGGAGGTCGCGAGTTCGAGTCTCGTCGTCCCCGCCAGTAAAATAAAGGGGTTAAGTCAATTTGGCTTAACCCCTTTTTATTTTATGTGTCCCTCCATGTGTCTTTTTCTCTCCGGTGGGGATTTCATTTTATGAAAAATGGGGTGGAATTTTGGGGTGATCTGAGGATTGGATTGATGGCAAAGATAAACAAGTTTCAGTTAGCCTTTTTCTCCAAAATCAATTCCCTCAAGGCTGCTTTTTGATCCTCTCTCATATTCTCAAACTCCAGCCCCATTCGTCGCATCCGTATAGAGGAAAAGTCGATCTCTATGGGCATTTCAGTGTCTGAAACCGTTTTTACAGGTACATCCCTCAGAAAGAACTTTCCGCCCAAAGCGAAGACATTCAATTTAGAATGCTTAGCTGCTGAACTGAATTCTGCCATATATTTGAATGCTAATCCTCCCCTGCTCATATTGAGTACCTCTCCTATGGCTCGAATATCTGAATCTAGATGAGCATAGATGCCTTTAC
>JAJDOH010000303.1 GCA_022340265.1 Deltaproteobacteria bacterium
TCAAGGAAATTCTGGAAGGAAATCTGGAGCCCTCTGAAGAAATTGCGGAAACATTTTACGCATGCACCGGTTGTCAGTCCTGCGCCGACGGGTGCCCATCCGGTGTCAAGGCCCATGAAATCGTCTTACTGGCACGGAAGCACTTGTTCAGAGACGGATTTGCCCCTGAAAATCTCCTGGGTGTGAGAGACAGCGTCTGTACCCGGGGAAACGTCTTCGGATCGAAAGCGGATGAACGCGTTGAAATCTATCCGTCCATCATTCGGGAAAAAGCCCGGAAGGGTCTGCTGAAAGAAAAGGCGGAAACCCTTTTCTTCATGGGATGTCTGCCCAGCTATATGGACATGAAGATTGTTCCGGCATTTTTCATCTCCATGGATGCGGCCAAGGTGGATTACACGACCCTTTCCACTGAAGAAACCTGCTGTGGGTTTCCCCTCTATCTGATGGGTTCCGATGATTTCAAATCCCATTCGGAATTCCTTCTGGAACGCATCAAACAGACAGAGGCCCGTGAATTGGTCACACCTTGCGCAGGCTGTTACAAGACTTTCAAGACCCTTTACCCGGAACTTGAAGCCCTCGGCATTGGCGTTTTCCACTCGGTTCAATATATGGACAAGATGATAGATGAAGGACGTATTCGCCTCACCGGTGAATTCCCGAAACGGGTTACCTACCACGATCCCTGCGATCTGGCACGGGCCTGCGGCATTGTTGAGGCGCCAAGGCGTATTCTGGCCAATATTCCGGCTCTCAAGTATGTCGAAATGAAAAGGAATCGTCTGGAAGCCCGCTGTTGCGGCGCCGGAGGGGGATTGCAGGCTTACAAGCCGGAGTTGTCAATTAAAATGGCCAGTCAAAGGATTCGCGACGCTTTTGCCGTAGAGGCGGACATTCTGGTCTCCGCATGTCCCGCGTGCAAGGATAACCTTCGAAAGGGGATGAAAAACATTCCAAAAAGCGAACGACGAAGGCTCAAAATCATGGATCTGACGGAAATCATATCCAGAGCTCTTTAAACGATCGCTTCCGCGGACAAGCGGACCACTGAAAGCGTCGCGCTTGAAGAAATCAAATCTAAAGTAGGTGGAGGAGACACCATGAAACTGAAAAACGGTCCAGAATATATGGAAAGCCTCAAAAAGCTTCATCCGAAAATCTATTACAAAGGCAAACGGATCGAGGATGTAACCACCCATCCTGCCACCGCACCCCATGTCCGGGCGGCAGCCATGACCTATGCGCTGGCAAACGACGAAGAATACGAGGATCTGGCCACCGCTACCTCCCATCTCACCGGCAGGAAAATCAGCCGTTTTACCCACGTGCATCAGAACATTGAAGACCTCCTCAAAAAGGTGAAACTCCTGCGGGTGCTGGGTCAGAAAACCGCCACCTGCTTTCAACGATGTGTCGGCTTAGACGGCATTAATGCCACATATTCGGTGCTGTACGAAATGGATGAAAAACATGGCACCGACTATCTGGAACGTTTCAAGAAATGGCTGATCCGTGTCCAGGATGAAAATATCATGGTGGTGGGCGCCATGACCGATCCCAAAGGCGACCGCTCCAAGGGGCCCGCCGACCAGCCGGACCCGGATCAATATCTCCATATTGTAGAACGACGCGACGACGGCATCGTGATTCGTGGCGCCAAGCTTCACATGACAGGCGCCGTCAATTCCCATGAAATTCTGGTGATGCCCACCACGGCCATGGATGAACGCTCAAAGGATTACGCCGTGGTTTGTGCCATACCCATCGATGACCCGGGCATCACCATGCTTTTCGGGCGACAGGCCAACGACGACCGACGGGACAACCTGGAACGGATCGATGCGGGCAAGCCTTCCTTCGGCGCCGTCGGTGGCGAGGCAGTCATTGTTTTTGAGGACGTTTTCGTTCCAACGGAACGGGTCTTTATGGACGGGCAAACCGACTTTACCGGCGATCTGGTGTATCGCTTTGCAGCCCATCATCGGGCCAACTACGGCGCCTGCAAGACCGGCCTCATGGATGTGCTCACCGGTGCCGTCACCTACCTGGCGCAGATTCAGGGAACAGCGAAGGCATCCCACGTGCGAGACAAAGTGACGGAAATGATTCACCTATCCGAAACTCTCTACAGCTCCTCCATCGCCTGCTCGGCCGAAGGCACCCCTACCCCCTCGGGCGCCTACATGGTGGACACCATGCTGGCCAATGTATGCAAGCACAACGTGACCCGCTTTCATTTTGAGGTGGCGCGGCTGGCGCTGGATCTGGCAGGCGGATTTATCGCCACCCTTCCCAGTGAACACGATCTCAATAGTGAGGAAGTGGGGCATCTGGTCAAGAAATATTTCTCGGGTGTGGAAGGGATTCCCACGGAACACCGCATCAAAATCGCCCGGTTGATCGAAGCCATGACCGGTGGTACAGCGCTGGTGGAATCCATGCACGGCGCGGGATCCCCTCAAGCCCAAAGGGTCATGATTTTCAGAGAAGGTGACCTTATGAAGAAGGTCAAGCTGGCCAAAGCCCTTCTGGGGGTTCCGAGCAGCGACAAGGCTGCATAAAACAGAAAGCCTCCACTCTCGTGAGCGGAGCTTTGTGTTCCAGTATTTAGGGGCGCTAGTCGAATTGCCGTCCGTAGCCGTCCGCTGCCATCAGTGCGTTAAAAATTTCGTTGGGATCATAGAATCCGCCGCTCTCATCCGGCGTGGCCGTGGCCCTCGGCATTGCGGTAATGAGCACATTTTTGGAGGCATCCTCCGCCACCATTCTGATGGCTTCACTATTGGCGTCTTTCAACCCCAACGCCTGGAGAGTCGTGGGAAGTCCGATGCTGGTGCAAAACTCGTAGATATCATCCAGAAAGTCGGAGTTTCTCCCTTCCATCATCAGTTGGGCCAAGGTGGAAAAGGCCACGAATTTTCCGTGTGTGGGATGAACTTCAAAAAGGTCATAGACTCGGGTCCAGCTGAGCGCTATGGCGTGGGCCGCAGCCAGACCGCCGCTTTCGTAACCCAAACCGCTCAACAGGATATTGGCCTCCACAACAGCCTCCAGTGCCTGCCCGGGGATATTGTTCTCAGCCTCCAGCATGGCCTGATAACCGTATTCCATCAGGGTATCGAAGGCAAACCGGGCCATCATCTGGGCGGTTCTCGTCGAGAGCCCCCCGGCCAGGACCGGAGAACCGGTCCGGTAAGATATGGCCGCTTCAAAGTAGGTGGCAAGGGCATCTCCCATTCCGGATACCAGCGTCTCAACCGGTGCATTGGCAATGACTTGGGTGTCCACAAAAACCATTGCCGGGTTGGCTTGAAAGACCAGGAAGGTCTCGAATTCTCCCTTGTCGTTATAAATCACCGAAACCTTTGCCGTGGGTGCATCCGTTGCGGCAATGGTGGGGACCTGAATGCACGGAACATTCGCGCCGATATTTTCAATCATCTCGGGCGGTACCACGCCTGCATTGACCGCATTTCCGGCTGATGCCGTTCGCCCGGTATCCAGGGCTTTGCCGCCGCCGCAGGCAATAATCGCATCATGAGATCCCGTAATACATACGTCCTTGATTCTCTGAATCTCACCAAAGGTGCATTCGCCGCCGAATTCAACAAAGTTGGAACCGATGCCCTTGTCATTCATGCTCTGAATCATGGTTTCCCGACAAACACCCAATGCCGTTGGCCCGCCGATGACGAGTGGATTGGATATCCCCATTCCCTCCAGATGTTGTCCGATCTGAGTCAGGGCATCGGGTCCCTGAAGATACCGCATGGGGGCAATCAGAATTTTTGTGCTCATCTTTGGCTCCTCCATTTTGAATAGGGGTTAACAAAAGTCAGCAGATATTGATAGAACTATATAAACTTCCCCTGACGAACTGTCAAATGCATGAACAGCGTATTTGACCTCGGTTGTTTCCAAAAGAATATTCTTGACGCGAAATGAAATACATGTATATACAATAAGAATATTGCCAATGACGCCGTTACCTGGACCTTTTAAACTGAGCTTTGCCGATGAATACCGAAAACACGGAATCAGAAAATCAAATTGAGGAAAAACCACAATACCCATGTCTGTGTGCCTTGATCAGGAAAGTGGGGCGCTCTCTCACCAGGAAATACGGCGACTCCTTGAAATCCAGCGGCCTCAAAGTAACCCAATATAGCTTGTTGGCCAATATTATCAGGAACCCGAATGTCACGGTGTCTGATTTAGCTGGATTGCTGGTTATGGACCAATCAACTTTAACCCGAAACCTTCAGGTTCTGGTCAAAATGGGTTATGTTTACCTGGAACCTGATATGACAGATAATCGAATCAAAAAAATTCATGTTTCGGATAACGGAATATCCAAGATGGATGAAGCCAGGCCCCTGTGGGAGAAAATTCAACTGGAAATGGAGCAAAATCTGGGTGCACAGAACGTTGAGAGGATTATCGCTAATCTTGCAAGAATGGTGGAGTAGGATTTTTTTTGGACAACTATATGTATCTACATAATATAACTTACGGAGTACAAACGATGTCTTTAACCAGGGATATTAGAGATTTTGCATTGGATATCGGATACACCCATGTGGGGATTACACCCGCGGACAGTTTTTCGGAGCACATAAAGGAGGTCAAATCGCGTGGCGATATTTATGATTTTTTTGTCAAGTATCCGCGGGAATACTTAAAAGGCGCTAAACCAAAAAAAATCATGCCGACGGCGAAATCGATCATTTCAATGGCATGGGACTATTCCCAGAAAGCCTTCCCCGAATATTTGATCGGTAAGATCGGCAGAATCTATCTGGCCAGATGCTATGGTGCACCGCCTCATCGCATCAATGGGGCGCGCTACAAACTGATGCAGGATTTTCTTGAAAAAATGGGGTGTGAAATCGGAAGAGAGATTCTTGTTCCGGAAAGACGGGCGGCTGCAAGAGCGGGCGTGATTACCTTTGGTAAAAACAATTTCGCATATGCCAAGAAATCCGGTTCATTTGT
>JAJDOH010000040.1 GCA_022340265.1 Deltaproteobacteria bacterium
GCCCGCCCACCCATAAAAACCTGCGGGGTAAACGTCCAGCCAGTTGCCCATCATGCTTCCTTTCATGGTGCCGATCTGATCATCGAATTGAAACCATATGGAATCCGTGTACTTGTTGTCAACATCGCTTTTCCCTCTCAGCCAGACAATGTACTGACCCGCAGGCGCTGAAAAACCGATGTCAACATAAACCTTCGGTTTTGCTTCCGGCCGCTCGGCCGCTCCTGAAAGAAACGCTATGGCCCTGCCAATGGAGGCATCGCTGTCGTCGATAACACGCACTCCGGATGGTGATTGATCCGCTATGGAGTCGCTGTTCAACATGATGTCTCTTGCAGGATCGTATGTGAGCGGCATTGGAGATCGGTTGCTGTGTCCGGCGCTGATCTGGTTGAACACCGCAAAAACGATCAAACCAACGTAGAACACATGCAGAACCGCAAGGACCCACTTTTTCCTGAAATGACGGAAAAATGGATGAGTTGTCTTCATGCCAAACAGGAAGCGGAAAAGGTCAAATCTTCGAACAACGAGGGTATAAAGGGCTGTGATGACGACAAAAGAACTTACGAAAACGACCGCCCATTTTGAGATGTCCGGCATCGCCCAGTTCATGACGAAATAGCCGACCAGCAGCAAAACGGTCTGGTGCATGATATAAAAGGGGAGTACGCCTTCGTTGGCATATTGCAGCAGGGATCGATTGAAAGCCAGATGGCGCATGCCGAACCCAAGGATGGCGAACAACCAGCACCAGGCGCTGAAAAAAGAAAACAGCGTGTATGTCCAGCCGGTCAGCCAGTTAGGAAGCGTTTCGAGGGAAGTCTCGAATAAAAGATAAAGATACAGGCTCGATAAGACTATCCCGAGTACAAGCGAAGTCCGGCGTTCTTTTTTTATGACCGCCTGAAGCTTTTCGCTTGAGAAAATCAGGTAGCCCGAGATCAAAAACCAGATGTAATACAAAAATCCCCATCCACCGGAACCGGCACTCAATACCGAGCCGGGGAGAAGCGCTTTCATGATGATCAAGGGTATTGAAAACCATGTATAGATCATACCGGGTGCAGCAATCATCTGGGTGATGCGGTCAAGCGCCTTTCGGCCGTTACCTTTCAGCCAGATAAACAGGCGATAGCAGATCAGGCCATAGAGAAACAGAAATAACAGATACCACAGGTGCATTCCGTGATAGGCAAAGTTCCCCGGCATACCGATCGCCAGATACACACCGTTAAGATATTGGGGCACGAACGAAAAAAAGGACCCTGAAAACTGTCCGTGTGAACAGCGCTCGAGATAAGCCTGCAGAATGCTGTGGGTGATACAGGCAAAAATAACCGGAACCATCAATCTTAAAAACTTGTCAACGTAGAACTTTCGAAAGCCGCCGGCCTTTCCAAGTGCATAAAACAGGCTCGCACCCGAAATGACGAAAAAAAGAGGCATCATCCACCGGGTCGCAAAAATGTTCCACATCTCGACCCACACGTAGGTATTGACGTTCTTGACATGCCAGTCCCCCAGATTAAAAAAGCGGGTGCTGTGGTAAAGAAAAACAACCAGAATGGCGAGAACGCGAAGCCAGTCAAGTTCGTATCTTCTTCTGGATAAATCCTCGCTCATCTGGCGGCCACCCCATAAAACTCCACACCGTGCTTGCGCATCTTTCCGGAATGCGCCGGACGATCCTTCCAGCCCGCGCCTTCCAGAAACGGGCCAAGTTCTTCGGGCCGGATACTCCAGAGCCAGGGTTCGCCCACTACTTTTTGGAGCCACAGCACCAATCCGGTCCACGGTCCGGCATCCGGCCGACCGTCAGCACCTGAAGGGATGTAAGAAAACGCCATCCGGCTGCCGTCTCCGACGATGCGGGCGCATTGGCTAAACAGATTAAGGACAGCTCCAGGAGTAAGATACATGAGAAGCCCCTCTGCGATAATAAGCGCTTGCGAAGTTTTTTCCCATAACACTACTGAATCGAGAACATCCAACAGTTTTCGCCTGCCAAGATCTTCCCCAATCAGAATTAGATTTTCCCGACATCCCATGGCCTCAATCCCTTTGGCCTTGAGACGATGGGTGGCCGGATGATCAATTTCAAAAAATGTCACGCCCGGAAACTCGGGCGCAAGTCGCCATCCGAGGGTATCGTAACCCGCGCCCAAAATAAGAATCTGGACGGCGCCGCGGTCAATACCATCTCTCACCTGCCGCTCGCAGAAAGCCTTCCGGTGGGCAAAGGCTTCAAACTGCCCCGGCAGAATCCAGTCAAACGCGTAATATACGGAGACCGCCCGGTTGGATTTGGACCATTTCAAGGTTTTGGGACCAACGGCCCCGGAATAAAAGAGCAGTTTCTCCGTGGCTTCTAAAATACCGGTTGGGAGAATGGTATCCATCTCTGGCTTGGAACCGAGGGCCATGATGTTCAGCGCGACCTTGTATGCGGTTCTGCTCGCTTTTTCTCTTGCCATGAAGTACTCCCTGAATGGGGTTCTTTCAAGCCGTCATGCGGCATGGAAATGAGCGGCATCGTGCCAGTCTGAGCTACTGCAAATTGATATCCAGCGCTCGGCCCACCGACAGGGACAATTTCAAAAAGGATGCCCTGGCTGCACCGAGCCAGTTTGATAAACTCATTTCGTTGCCGGTTGCCGGATCCCGAAATTCAATCTTAATGTCAGAGGGAATCATCCCGAGCAACCTGGATAATTCAGCAATCTGGGCCATTATGTCTGTTTTTTGGTTCTTCAAAACTTCTTTAGCCATCGGGAATTCTCCTTTCAGTACAATCTTTATTCGCCATTTTTAAGCATCACACTGCACATAATGAGCAGGGATATCGGTCGAGTATTTCATCCAGAATGTTCATGTGCCCCTCCTTTCCGGTCCCGGAATACGAGGGACCTTAAGGAAAATGTTTAAATGATAAATCACTTTCGCCTGTAAAGACGGGTTGTCGCAGTTAATCGTTACAAAATTTACTTAAGATTCAGTATGCTTGACCAGTATTGAGAAGACTTATATTTTCCCGTTCTGATGAACTGACAGTCGTTCAACGAATTGGGATAATGACGTATCGGGCATAATTCTATAGAATAATGTGTTTGAAGCTGATCGTTTGGTCAACATCCCAAAGATAAAAGAATTCTGATAGTTTTTAGCGAGATCCTCAGTTGCCCATTCGTAAATGCCAAGAAACGAATTGGTGTTTTCATCAGCCGCCCAATATTTTTCACGAAAACCGTTCATGCCTATCAGAAAGATCGCTGGAATCATGGAAAGCACTTTGTTGGTTTTGATGTCAAAGCGATCAAATTTAAATCGTACAAAAAAAACAGCTTGTCTATTGTTCGACCGCGCATTTTCTTCAACTTTCAGCCTGCGAAACACTGTAAATGTTTGACCGTTATCCAACTTCAGGAGAGAGCCTATGTTTTCCTCGGGAAAGTGAATGCGTCCGGATAGAACATTGGATGTAAAATTAGGACAACCTAAAGCCACTATTATAAAAAAAATAATAAAACTTAAAATAATAACGATGATTTTAACTTTCATAAGAAATACTCATTTGCAGCTGACATATTCGACTGGCTGCTCAGACCAACTGGTGTGTCAGCCAGTCAATAATATAGGGAAAAACTTCGTCCAAACGGTCTACAGTGCAATGCTCTGCTTCCGGATAATATTTAAGTTCTTTTTCGCCTTTGGCCCATTCCATAATCATGTCCGCCTGTTGTCTAGGCTGCGGCATAACCTCATCCTTGCCTGCATGAAAAAAAAGGAGTGGGCATTCTAAAGAAGGCGACTCCCTAATATCCAAATCAAAATGCCGCACAGCCTCTTCAAAGTCATCGCATCCCGTCATGAAATTTATGCCTCGTTGCCAGATGGGATTCAATTTGCGAGCACCTTCAACCCCTCCGATTCGGGCAAACCCGCTGTTTCCGACAGTGCAGCAGATTCTTGAATCATGGGCTGCTGCCTGGGGGGCAAGAAGCCCGCCAAGGCTGAATCCAACTGTGGCGATTTTGTCAAGATTCATTTGGTATTGTCGGTTGTTTTCAAACAACCAGTCAATGACAGCACTCACCGATTCGTGATAGTCCAAACCAAATTTCATATCCTGCCAGCACTCTGCCTGGCCAGGACCGTCGAATGTTAGAAAGTTCAATCCGTTCGCAGAAATATTTCGGCCAAAAAAGTGATTCTCAGCTTCCTTAATATTGTCCATGCCGTTGACATAAATCACTACCGGTGCGTTCGGTTGAGCCGTTGCATGCAGATAACAGGGAAGTCTTATGTTTTTATAGGGGATTTCAATTTTCTGCGGTCGTTGTGCGTCCGGGTAAAGTTTAATCGCCTGCTGGTAGCTTCTGCGGGCCTTTTCCTGGGTTCCCTGCTTTTGTTCAGGATCAATGAAAAAGATATGCTGGCCGATGTGATAACATGCTACCGCCTGGTGAAAAAGCGCTCTTGCGGTAACAGTATTCCCTGATTCAAACGCTTGCACAGCAAGCTTTTCAACCTCATCTCCCTCTTTATCCCATTCTTGGCACCAATGGAACCAGTTGCCAATTCTCGGTATGACCCGGTTGAGTCTTCCATAATCGAGGCCGAAGACGAACCAGCGACCATACCAACGATGATAGACTCGCTTTTCATTGAAAATAAACCGAAAAGCTATTTTTTCCTTTGCTGTAAGTTGAGGCTTCATAGTCTGCTCCTTTGAAGCTGCTGTAGTTGCTGTAGCAACTATTAATGCAAAAAAAATCAGTTCAGGTTACTATAAATTTTACTCATAAGCCTTTCGAGCTCATGTATATCGCCTGCGGTGAATCCTTCGACAGCTTCCCTATTAATTCTGCCGGCAATCGGAATCAGTTCTTCGACAAGAGATTTTCCCTGTTGAGTAATGAATATTCGATAGCTGCGGCGATCTTTTTCATGTGGTTTTCGCACAATCCAATCTTTCTTCTCCATGCCGTCTAGAATTCTGGATAGATTCGTCTTGTCCTTTATTAAGGTTTTGGCGATTTCACGTTGAGACTTACCATCATTTTGCGTGAGGAAGACAAGTACGGCCCACTGCTCAGTAGTGATCGGTACACCGTGAGATCGAAAACCCTTTAGCAGTTCAGCCTTCAACGTTAAGGCCGCCCTGTTGATGATATACCCGATGGATTTTTCCAATTTAAATGTCTGTGTCACGGTGCGATTCTCAAATTAATTAGTTGTTAATGCAACTGTAGCTATGACAGCTATATATGTCAAGCATTTTTATCAAAAAACTTTTCTGCGTTCCTTCAGGAGTCTTTATGCTTTATTTTTCTTATTTAGCACCGCGCTTGGGTTAAGTGGAGGTAATTAACCTGTCTGCGGTTAGCTGGATGTGCCCACCTAAAGGCCTCTCATTTTTGTCCAATGGCCCAATCCTCCGATTCCTACCGGGGAAAACAGGTACCTTTAATGGAATTGGGAAATGGAAAAGAGACACGCCGGCTCTAAAAAGAAGGGAGGAAAAAAATGAGATTTCATGACTCAACTAATCTGATGTATAGCCTGAAAAGTGAGGCACCACCGGCACAGCCGGAGGCTTGAAATACGTGAACCGCTCAAAGCGGTTGAAAAACTGTGGGCCACCTGAAAGGTGGCAGCAATTTACTTGAAAAAGTTGAGTTGATCGATTCTACGATAATCTCTTCCTTGTTCCTTGATATACCCTGGACGATTTCCAGACGGTCAGCTTCGCACCTTTCAACGCCGGGTTAAGACCTGGCGGGCGACTGAGGGATCGCCCAAGGAGGTGTTTTTTCCACAGGAGCATAAACCAGGCCGTTTGTGCCAGTCGGATTTTACCCACATGAAGAAGTTGGGGATCACAATTGCCGGGGAGCCTTTTGATCACCTGATATACCATTTTGTTCTGACGTATTCGAACTGGGAAACAGGCACCGTCTGTTTTTCTGAAAGCTTTGAAAGTCTGAGTGAAGGCCTTCAAAACGCCTTATGGAAGCTGGGAGGCATACCTGAGATGCACCGTACGGATTGTCTAACGACAGCGGTTCAGAAAACTAGCCACCCAGATGAATTTACCGATCGATACCAAGATCTGCTGAATTACTGTGGCTTGAAAGGACAGAAAACAAATTTAGACAGCCCCCATGAAAATGGAGATGTGGAGCAACGCCATCAGCGATTTAAGAGGGCTGTTGAACAGGCCTTGCTTTTAAGGGGCCATCGGGAATTTAAAGATCGCAAGACATATGAACTGTTTTTAGAAAAGCTTTTTGCCCAACTCAACATGGGTCGAGAAAAACGGTTCTTAGAGGAACAGGCTGTCTTGCGCCGATTGCCCCGGCGCCGATTGGAATCGTGCAAAAATATGACGCTGAGGGTGGGGCCGAGCAGCACTATTCGAGTGAATAAGAATGTCTATTCCGTATCCAGTCGTCTGGTGGGTGAGCGAGTTGAAGTACGGCTGTATGTGGACAGGTTGGAAATCTGGTATGCCCAGAAACAGGTGGAGATCCTACCACGGCTAAAAGGAAAAGGCCGAAGTGCCATCAATTACCGGCACATCATTGACAGCCTCATTCGCAAGCCAGGGGCATTTGAAAATTACCGGTATCGAGATGAACTGTTTCCCACCATACGTTTTAGAATTGCTTACGATTACTTGAAAGAGCACCATAGTCGGAAAGCAGCGGCAAAAGAGTATTTGAGCATTTTGTATTTAGCCGCCCGAGAGGGGGAAACGGCGGTCGACGATACTTTAAGAGTATTGATCGATGAAGGTCTGGAAATTACCGAAAAGCGGGTCAAGACGTTAATTTGACTTCGTAAATATAATGGTCGCCTTCAGCCCTCTTCAGCCTTCTTCGCCTGGCAGCGCGCATGAGACTCAATTGCCTTTTGGCGCTGACGGTGACGCTCCTCCAATTGAAATATGACTTCCTCTTCAGTCACATCACGGCGAGGAAGAAAATGAGCAAGCAAATTTTCAATGTCTGCGCAGGATAGAAGCGGATAAGTTTCCTCATGAGAGATTCTTTCGGAAAGCATAAACAGCATGGTCATCATCACAAGAGCCATGTGATGGTGCCAAGCTCGCCACTTTCTGACTTGGTAATCGGCCATCCCACACTCGCTTTTGGCATCCTCAAAAGTACGCTCAATCCAAAACCTTTGGCGCTGCATCCATCCCAGTCGTTTAAGCGTGGTGCCTTTGGGAGCATTGCTCAGGGAAATCTTTATGTCCGAATTATCATCCATCACATCAAGTGTCAGGCAAAACCCGGGCCCCTTGCCATATCCTGCGTCGGCCCCTACCCAGCCATAATGAAGACCGTTATCCCGTGCATGCTGAACAATTTCCTCGGCAAGGTCAATCTTCGTTCGAAAAATTTGTTCTTCATCAGGTATGCCCGAACGCTCACACCGTTCTGGATCATCCGTCCATTTCTGGGGCAAATACAAACGGACATCAACAGGGGCAACGTGGAATCCATCAGAAAGTGCTCCAAAAACAGCCACTTGGCCGTTATCGACCTTGCCGAAACGACCCAACCACTGACGGGAAACTCCAACCGATTCTTTTCCCTGCTTTGCAAAGCCGCTTTCATCTATAAGCAGGCAAGCGCTGGGGCCACCAAGAAGTCCATCCGCGTCCTGGGCTACATGATCGATAACATCTCTATGATTCCATTTGGAATGGGTCAGAAATTGTTGAAGGTTGCGAGACTTGGATTCCGGCACCACTTCGGCCATC
>JAJDOH010000065.1 GCA_022340265.1 Deltaproteobacteria bacterium
TATACCCGAAGCATCAAAATGATTCGAGAAATTTTCCCCATGTTTGAACTGACCATTGACGGCCTGGAAAAGGCCGTCGGGCATCTCATGAGCGATAACTGAACCGTTAATAATTGATATTGAAACCGTTCTACTAACTGCCTCAGAAAACGCCATATTTTCAGTATACCTTGGTTCCCAGCCATGCCTATTACGGCTGTAATCTGATTCTTTAATGATCATTTGTGAATACATCCCGATTTATTTGCGGTCGCCCGCATAATGTGATATTCAATGATAGATTGATTGAGCACTTGACTCGTCTCTATTAGAAGTAAAGGTTTCGGCAGTCATTACCTGCCTCATTTCTGATTTCGCAATGTTCCTAAAAAAACCTGCATGAAAGCACAAATTTTTTCCATGTATAACAATGCGTAAAAGAAGTTGGACAAACGATGAATGGGTTGGGATCAGATAACTTGAAGTCACGGGTCTTTCTGGAAATTTTTGAGAACGTCTTAGGTTCGGTCCGCGAACCTTTGGTAGTGCTTGATTCTGATTTGAAAGTTGTAAAGGCGAATCATTCATTCTACAGAACCTTCAGGGTTGAACCCCGTGGAACCGAAGGGGCGTTGATATACAACCTCGGCAATGGCCAATGGGACATCCCAAAGCTCAGGGAGCTGCTTGAAGATATCCTTCCTCAAAATTCCAGATTTAACGACTTTGAGGTGGAACATGAATTTAAGACCATCGGCCGAAAGATAATGCATCTGAACGCCAGGCGGATATACGGAGAAACTGACGAAACGCAGCTGATTCTGTTGGCCATTGAAGATGTGACTGAGCGTGTATATTACGAAAGGCATCTTGAGGAACTCGTTGAACAGCGAACGGACGAAATGAGAGTCGCAAGGGAAGAAGCGGAAAAAGGAAAACAAATCGCTGAAACCGCCCTTTTGGAAACAAAGAATTTAAAAGACCAGCTCGAAGCTGAAAGAGCCTACCTGCAAGAAGAAATCAAGCTGGAATACAACCATGAGAACATTATCGGTCAGAGTGATGGGATCAATTACATTCTCTATAAGGTTGAACAAATTGCCGCAAGCGATACCATCGTCCTGGTTCTGGGCGAAACGGGCACCGGCAAGGAACTGGTGGCCCGGGCCATTCACAATTTGAGTCTGCGTAAAGGGCGTGCCTTGATGAAAGTGAATTGTGCCACACTCCCTTCAAACCTTATTGAAAGCGAGTTGTTTGGACATGAAAAAGGCGCGTTTACGGGTGCCCACATCAAACATCTGGGACGATTTGAGGTCGCCGACGGCGCCACCCTTTTTCTGGATGAGATCGGTGAGCTGCCCCCGGAATTGCAGGCAAAGCTCCTCAGGGTCATCCAGGATGGTGAGTTTGAAAGGCTGGGCAGTTCCCATACCATTAAGATCGATGTGCGGATTATTGCCGCCACAAATCGAAACCTGGAAGAGGAAGTTCGAAAAGGGCATTTCCGTGAGGATCTCTGGTACCGTTTAAATGTTTTTCCCATTACCATGCCGCCCCTTCGGGATCGATTGGATGACATTCCGCTCCTGGTGGACTTCTTCGTCAAAAAGATCACCAAGCGAATGGGAAAATCCATTGAGATCATTCCAGCAAGGGTCATGAATGCCTTGCAGAATTATCAATGGCCCGGCAATGTTCGGGAACTGGAAAATGTCCTGGAACGTGCGGTGATTAACTCCTCGGGGCCCAAGCTGCGTTTGGTGGATGAGCTGAAATCTCCGAAAAGAGACCTCTTTGCCCCTCAAGAAACCCTGGAAACCGTTGAGCGCAACCATATTGTGCGAATCCTCCATCAAACCCAATGGAAAGTCAGCGGAAAAAACGGGGCGGCTGGGATCCTCGGACTCAACCGCAGCACCTTGCGGGCCCGAATGCGAAAACTGGGCATACGCAAGCCATGAAAATGCCCACAGAATTTTCTGATCCGCCGCCCCGTAATTAGTAACGTGCGGTCGTATATGACCATTGGTCAAATATGGCCTCCATCTCTATTGCCCTTTGGACGTACCTCGCGGTTTCCGTAAGTCATTATCATTGTTGAATCAATAAGATACCGGTATCTTTCCGGGTCGGCCATCCCTGGCACGAAAATTGGAACCATAATTTTCGTGCTGTTCAAGAGAGAAGCGACATCCAACAGCATCAGGGATGCTCCATGGGCGAAAATCCCCGCCGTGTCGCCTTATAAATTCTCAACCGATTGATCGAAGAGTCCGGTGTTTAAGTCCTTATTATTTGGAGAGGAGCGTGACCTAATGATTATTTTCAGGATCACAATGGACGTACTTCCGCAAAAACGGAAAGAGGTCATGCAGACACTGCTCTCGATGACTGAGACGGCGGGAAGAGAGAAGGGATGTCTGAACTATGAGGTTTTCTTCCACATGAACGGCGAAACGGTTTTCAATCTCATGGAGGAGTGGGAAAACCGTGAAGACTTGGAACGTCATATCCGGTCTGAGCGATTTAGCGTTCTGCTCGGAACCAAGAGCCTTTTGGCCAAACCCTTGGAAATGAAAATCCATACGGTGTCCCATTCGGAAGGGTCGGAAGCCGTCAATGTCATCAGGGGCCTGGGCCCCTCAAAAGAGAGAGAAATTCTAAAATGAATGCATCCCATAAAAAGATTTTTGTGCCGATCATGATCGGGTTCATGCTGCTCATGCTGTTTCGAGGGCTCAACAAACCGGGAAGCAGCGTCTCTATGGATTACAGCGATTTTTTAAAAACGGTTGAGAGCGGAAGTGTTACCCGGATCACCCTGCAGGGGGATGATATAACCGGTGTGACCGGCCAAGGCGCTTTTCATACCTTCGCTCCGGAAGATCCCGAGTTGATGACGCTGCTCAAAAGCAAAGGGGTTCAGATATGGGCAAAGCCCGTAAACGGCGACTCATGGGTCCGGACGATCCTTTCCTGGGTCCCCATGCTTTTGATGATCGGTGTCTGGATATTCTTCATGCGCCGGATGCAGGGGGGCAATGGAAATCTACTCTCCTTTGGAAAAAGCAAAGCAAGGCTCATGTCGGATTCGAGAGGGAAAGTCACATTCGAAGATGTGGCGGGAATTGATGAGGCCAGGGATGAATTACAGGAAATTATCGATTTTCTCAAGGACCCCGGAAAATTCACACGGCTGGGGGGAAGGATACCGAAAGGGGTTCTGCTGGTGGGGGCGCCGGGCACCGGCAAGACGTTACTGGCTCGCGCCATCGCCGGCGTGGCGGGTGTTCCCTTTTTCAGCCTGAGCGGATCGGATTTTGTGGAGATGTTTGTGGGTATCGGCGCTTCAAGGGTCAGAGATCTCTTCAATCAGGGCAAAAAGAATGCGCCCTGCATCATATTCGTGGATGAGATCGACGCGGTGGGTCGCCGGAGGGGCTCCGGTGTGGGCGGCGGGCATGACGAAAAGGAACAGACCCTCAATCAGCTTCTGGTGGAGATGGACGGTTTTGAATCCAATGAAGGCGTTATTTTGATAGCGGCCACAAACAGGCCGGATGTACTGGATCCCGCGCTGTTGAGACCCGGACGATTCGACAGACAGGTGGTGGTTTCGGTTCCCGACATAATGGGAAGATTGGGCATCCTGAAAGTGCATGTCAGAAATAATCCACTATCAGATGATGTTGATCTCAAAGTCCTTGCGAGAGGGACCCCGGGTTTTACCGGCGCCGATATTGAAAACATGGTGAATGAGGCGGCGCTCATGGCAGCCAGACGCGGAAAAGATCAATTGGAGATGGTCGATCTTGAAGACGCCAAGGATAAGGTCATGATGGGGCCTGAGCGGCAAAGCATGATCATCTCTGATGCGGAGAAAAAAGCAATGGCCTATCGCGAGGCGGGGCATGCCCTTGTGGCAAGGCTTCTTCCCGGTACGGATCCCATTCACAAGGTAACCATCATTCCCCGAGGCCAATCTTTTGGCCTCACCCAGCAGCTTCCAATGTCCGAAAAGCACGCATATCCTAAAAGTGATCTGCAGAACAGCATCTGCATTTTGATGGGAGGAAGGGCCGCGGAAGAGATCATATTCAATACCCAGACAACCGGGACGGGCGATGATATTCGAAAAGCGTCCGAGCTGGCAAGAAAGATGGTTTGTGAGTTCGGTATGAGCAAAGAACTCGGTCCCCTTGCCTTCGGCAAAGAGGAAGGGCAGGTGTTTCTGGGAAGGGCCTTCGGCAGGCAGAGGGAATACAGCCGGATGACGGTGCAAAAGATCGATGAGGCAGTCAGGGGGATTGTTGTCGAAGCTTACAAAAAGGCGTTGGCGCTCATCAAGGATAACCTGGATACCCTGGGCAATATAGCGATGGCTCTTTTAGAGAAGGAGACATTGAACAGGGGAGATATCGATGAATTAATGGCAGGTGGGCAAAGTCCCTAAGGAAGGGGATAGAAAATGGTCAGGGAAAGAGCCGTAACAAAATTTCAGGAATTCCCGGATGAAGCCATGGGATTAGCCGAGAGCATCCTCAACACCGTGCGTGAACCCTTGATCGTCCTGGATCAAGACCTGAGGGTTGTCACCGTCAGCCGTTCTTTCTATGAGGTCTTTCAGGTGAACCCTCTAGAGACCGTGGGACAGCATATCTATGACCTGGGCAACAAGCAGTGGGATATTCCCAAGCTGCGGGAACTATTGGAAACCATCCTTCCTGGAAAAACCACCTTTGACGACTATGAGGTTGAACACGATTTTGTGGGCATCGGCAAGCGCGTTATGCTTCTGAATGCCCGGCAGATTGAACGGGCATCGGGAGAAAAGCGGATCATCCTTCTGAGCATCGAGGACATCACTGAGCGCAGGCGGTTGCAGGACTCTTTAGCCGCGTCTGAAGAGCGCTTCAGGAGACTTTTTGAGACCGCAACCGATGGGATTGTGCTTCTCGAAAAGGATGAAGGACGTATCGTCCAGGGGAATCAGGCTGTCGAGAAAATGTTGGGATATGTCGAAAAGGAGTACATCGGAAAAAAGCTGTCGGATATCGGTGTTCCGCTTGAGATGAGTGATTTCGGGGCGATAATGGCATCCTTGAACAAGCGCGGCATTCTAAATTACGAGGATGTATCCGTGAAGACCAAGTCCGGGGAGGAAGTCTACACGGACATATATATGGTCGACAGGGCGGAGCTGGCCCAATGCAATATTCGCAATGTCAGTGAGCGGAAGCAAGCGGAGAAGCGCATGCAGGCGGCGCTGCGGAATGCCCATGAGGACAAATCCAGGTTGGAGGCCATCCTGAGTTCAATGGGGGATGGGTTCAGTATTCAGGATACCGATTTTATCATTCTCTACCAGAATAAAGTCCTTAAAGATCTTAGAGGAGACCACGTCGGCGAACACTGCTACACGGCCTATGAGAACAAAGACCACGTATGTGAAGGTTGCCCTATCGCGATGGCTTACAGGGACGGGGGCATTCATAAGGTGGAGCGGTTCGCGGCTATCAGCAAGGGGACACTGTGTGTCGAGATTACCGCATCACCATTAAGGGATCTGCAAGGGAACATTGTTGCGGGGATAGAACTGGTAAGAGACGTCACCGATCACAAAAAACTGGAAGCCCAACTCCGCCACTCCCAGAAGATGGAGGCCGTCGGCACTCTGGCGGGGGGAATTGCGCACGATTTCAATAATATTCTCAGCGTCATCAAAGGGTATGGCGCCATGGTCATGGACACTCTGGAAGCAGGCAGCCCTTCAAGGGAAGATATGAATGAGGTACTCACTGCCGCCGACAGGGCTGCCGATCTTACCAGAAGGCTCCTTTTATTCAGCAGAAATGAGATTGTTCAAGTGAAGCCCGTTGATATCAATGCGCTTCTCTTAGGACTGCAGAAGATGCTTGTCCGGGTGATCAGGGAGAGTATTGATCTTAATCTGGACCTTTCGGAGAAGCCCTTGATTGTACAGGCGGATGCCGGGCAGATGGAGCAGGTGCTGATGAACCTTGCCGTAAATGCCAGGGACGCAATGCTCCAAGGCGGACGGTTGACAATCAGCACAGGCCTCGAAGAAATGGATGACGCATTTGTTGCGGCTTGTGGATATGGTGCCCCTGGGAAATATGCACTGATCACCGTTGCCGATACGGGGCTTGGAATGGATGCAAAAACCCGGAAGAGAATATTCGATCCCTATTTTACCACAAAAGGGGTTGGCGGAGGGACAGGGCTTGGTCTTTCAATGGCCTACTCAATATTGAAACAGCACAACGGATACATCAAGGTCTACAGTGAGCCGGGACAAGGCACGGTCTTCAGAATATACCTGCCTCTTGGTGAGGAAACCCCATCCACGGACGGGAAGCCGGAGGATGTCGTCCCGGTCAAGGGTGGCAATGAGACAATCCTTATCGCCGAGGATGACGATTCCTTGCGGAAATTGATCAAAAACATTCTGGAGCCCTTAGGTTACCATGTGATCTGTGCAATGGACGGCGAAGAGGCCATTTCAAAATTCATGGAAAACAAGGAACGGATCAGCCTTGTTCTGCTGGATATGATCATGCCGAAAAAAAACGGCAAGGAAGTCAGTGAGGTGATCAGAAAAGTCAATCCGGAAATGAAAATCCTTTTTTCCAGCGGATACTCCAAGGATATCATCAAGACCGATGCATTGGCAGCGGCCGGTTTCGATTTCATCCACAAGCCTTTCCGGTCGAAGGATCTTTTGATTAAGGTGCGGGAGATTCTGGATGGATGAAGGGAAATAGGTCAAGCACATGAGGGAACTGGACATGTATGTTTTCCCGAAGTCTGGCACGAAGCTTGGATATACAATCGTTATCTGTTTCATCATGGACAAAGATGTTTTGGTTATGCAAAGGGAGAGTCTATGAAAATTGTGCTGATCTATCCTGAG
>JAJDOH010000134.1 GCA_022340265.1 Deltaproteobacteria bacterium
GGCGCCGGACAGCCCATCACCACCAAACCCGACGTCATGTTGCATTGTGTCCCCGGATTACCGGGATACATGGTCGTCACCGCCACGGGAAAGTACCTGGGAAATTCGGATTTCGCGGATACCCAGACGCAGACCATCTACGGCCTGTGGGACTATGGTGACGATGCGGACAACACGGAATTTCTGGGGGCGTTCAATCGGCCTCAGCTTTCCAATCCCAATTTTAATAATAAGGTGACGCTGCTTCAGCAGGTGGAAGTCTATTACGGGCAGCCGAGCAACAGCAATTACACCCTCAGGGTCCTGAGCGACAATGTGCCTGACTGGGTCACCATGGCCGATAAAAACGGCGATGTCGGAGTCGACCCGTCCGACAGCGTAGCCAACAATGCCGGATGGTATTTTGACTTTCCCATCAGCAAGGAACGGGTCATCCGTAACTTGATGATTCGAAACGGCAAGGTCATCTTTATTTCCTCCATTCCCAAAAGTTCACCGTGTGCCGCCGGAGGGGACTCCATTTTGCACGAAATAAACGCCTGCACCGGGGGAAGAATGGGTGGTGCTCAATTCGATATCAACGATGACGGAAAGATTGATTCCGACGACATGATCACGATCAGCATTCCCGATCCCAATGACCCCGATACCACCATAGACATCCAGGTAGCGCCCTCGGGGATCAAATATCCGGAAATGATCTACCCGCCAAAAATAATGCGACTTCCGGATGGCACGGAAACAAAATATTTCAGCACCGCTTCGGGCAGCATTCAAATGCTTCGCGAGGAGGGGGAAAAACTGGGGATTTTCTATTGGCGGGAGCGGATGGAGGATTAGAGGTGAGAGGGTTATGAGATTTGCAATTCGCCGCAGCCTCAGAGGTTATGCTTTTTTGATGGCAATTTTCATTTTGTATACGACCTCTGCATTTGCGCAAATTTACCAGTACCGTGACAAAAACGGTCGGTTGCATTTTACCAATGAGATTTCAGAAATCCCCGAAGATCAACAACCTCAAGTTCTCATGAAACAGCCCGAAAAGCCGGCGGAACCAAAAGAGGCAAAGGATAAAGTGCCGGGCCAGAACCCACCCGAGCCGGAAAAGGCAACCGATCCGCCGGCTGAAAAGCCACAGAGCCAAAATCCTGAAAAACCGGCGTCAATACCCATTATTGAAGATCTCAACAGAGAAAAGGCAGCGTTGGACAAAATTCATGCAAAGCTCATGGAGCGGAAAAGAGACCTTCAGAAGGAAAAAGAATCCCTGAAGACGCCGGAACAGGTACGGGAATACCGGAAAAAAGTGACGCGTCTGAACAACGAGATCGACATCTACAAAGCCCGCAACAAAGCGTTTCAGGCAAAGGCGGATGCTTATAACGCTGCCGTTCGAGAAAAAGGAGAAGAATAATGCATCAGACAAAGAGAAGCGCCCTGCGGCAATCTTTCATTCCGACTCTGTTCCTGCTGACGGTTTTATCCGTCACTACGGTGTATGAGTTCGCAGGAGCCGATGAGCTTCGGGGAGAGGATTACATCACAGGTTTTTCCCTTTCGGATTTCAACGGGGTCGGTCATATTGACAGCATGGAAGAGGATCGAATGGTAATTGATGACTGCTCCAGAAGATTGTCTTCCGGAATAAGTTATTACAAACCCGGACCTGTCAAGATTTCCGCATCCGCCTTCTCCGTGGGCAGCCGGGTGGGATATGTGGAAGATCGAAACGGCCAGATTAGATCTCTATGGCTTTTACCCGCCAAATCAAGGAGCAAATGATTCCTGATCAGGACCTCATGAATGAAAAAACGAACTGGAAATCCGTTCGCCCCTGAGAAGATCTGTGCCATTTTAAGAGAGCACAACCTCATTTCTCCTTTACAGGAAAAAATGATCCTTGCAAAAAGGCGCGAGGTTGAAAAAAAGATAGAACTGATTAATTGTGGCAAAAAGGCCAATGCCTTTGCAGATGCCCGGTTTTTGGGCGACATATCCATCATCGATGTTATCGCATTCCTCAATCTTACGCGGGCCGATCAGGCGGAAAAAGTGCTGAATGAGGAACTCATCTACCAGGTCCTGGCGGATGAATGGAAGATTCCCTACAAAAAAATAGATCCTCTCAAGCTGGATCTGAAGCTGGTTACCACCACAATTCCCCTAACTTTCGCCATGAAACATTTAATCCTCCCCATCGGCATTGAAGATCAGCAACTCCTTGTGGCAACAGCAAACCCGTTTCTTGAGGAAGCCCTGGAGGATGTGGCGAGGGCCAGCCACATGCCGGTTAAACCTGTGCTTACCTCAAAAGGCGATATTATTCGCTTGATCAAGGAGTTTTTCGGCTTCAAACGTTCTATCTCTGCTGCCGAAACCCAGTTTACACAACCGGGTGTCGACATCGGCAACCTGGAACAATATGTACGTTTGGATGATGAATCAGATGATCTGGGCGCCAATGTACGCCATATTGTCAATGCCGTGGATCATATCCTCTCCTATGCCTTTGATCAGCGCGCCAGCGATGTTCACATTGAACCCAAGCGGGAAACCAGCGTGGTGCGAATGCGCATTGACGGCGTCCTTCACACGGCCTACAAGCTTCCCAAACCGGTCCATGCCGCCATCGTGAGCCGCATTAAGAACCTGGCGCGTCTCGACATGAGTGAAAAAAGAAGGCCTCAGGACGGTCGAATCAAAACGGACAAAGCGGGTGTGGAGGTGGAAATCAGGGTATCCACCATTCCCGTGGCCTTTGGGGAAAAGCTCGTCATGCGGATCATGGATCCTGATGTGCTTTTTCAAGATCTAAAATACCTGGGTTTCTCTGCTGGCGACATGGCCCTCTACCAGAAATTCATTGAGAGGCCTCACGGGATCGTTCTGGTATGCGGACCTACCGGCAGTGGAAAATCCACAACACTTTATTCAACCCTTCGACTGCTGTCAACTCCTGAAGTCAATGTGACCACCATTGAAGATCCCATTGAAATGATCCATGAAGAGTTTAATCAGATCGGTGTGCAGCCGGCAGTCGGGGTGACGTTTTCTTCCATTTTAAGAAATATCCTCAGGCAGGACCCGGACATCATTATGATCGGTGAAATGCGTGATCTGGAGACCGCTCAAAATGCTGTTCAGGCCGCTTTAACCGGGCATCTGGTGCTGTCCACCCTTCACACCAACGACGCCCCTTCCGCCGTCACGCGGCTTTTGGATCTGGGAATTCCCCCTTTCCTCATTGAAAGCACATTGATTGGAGTCCTGGCCCAACGCCTGGTCAGAAAAATCTGCCTCCATTGCCGTGAATCATTTACCATGAGCCAAAAGGAGCTGGCGCAAGTGGGCCTGGACCCCGGAAAAGAGGGGCAATACAGGATCTACCGGGGAAAGGGCTGTATCAGATGTCGCGGGACCGGTTACATGGGGCGGATCGGTGTTTTTGAGGTGCTTCCCTTGACCGAAAGGATCAGAACGCTGATACGGGACCAGGGGCGTCAGGTTTCAATAAGGGCAGAAGCCATTTCGCAGGGAATGATTCCGCTACGGCAGAATGCCCTGAAGGCAATCCTGAAAGGAACAACCACCTACCAGGAGGCACTCAGGGTAACCTGGGAGCAGTAGGACTGTAGTATCACAAGGGCCTGCACGCGGGGCCTGTCAGCTGCGAAGGCACCATATGTAGTAAGGTTTCAATTCAACTGGCATATATGCATAGATTTTATCTATAACTAAATTTGTTTATTATAAAAAATTGACAACAAATTGTTTTTATTGGATAATTGGCTTCCAGTGGAGATCACATGGATATGTTTTATGGCCATCAAGAAAAATAATCAGTTGGTGGGGGTTGAAAACACCATACAAGATCAAACGGAACAATACATCCCCTTCGATATAAATGATGTGAACCTTGATTTTGATATCCTGAAAAGTAATGTGCTGTATACGAGGTTATTCGACCCTCTTTCTGTAATTGATAGACGATAAGCCCCGGCAAAATGAAGCGGATCCCGTGGGCTCTTAGAT
>JAJDOH010000194.1 GCA_022340265.1 Deltaproteobacteria bacterium
ATCCTGAAATCAATATCGATATTCCCGCCTTTCTGCCCGGTGACTATATTATGGATACGGACATGCGGTTGAATCTGTACCGCCGCCTTTCAGCCCTGATAGAGACCTCCGAACTGGATGAAATGACCCGGGAAATTCGCGACCGTTTTGGAGCCCCGCCGCCTGAGGTGGAAAACCTGCTATCGCTGATGTCGATTCGCCTGCGCCTAAAGCAGCTTCGCATTGCGAGACTGGATATGGGGCAAGGGAAGCTGACACTTACCTTCAAGGAAGACCGGATTCAGAACAGGGAGCATCTGCTCAAACTCATAGAAGAGCGTCCGAAACGGTTTCGATGCTCCCCCGACGGCAAGCTCAATATCCAAACGGGACCATTCACATTTCCGGAAGACCTCCGGAAGGTTGAAAAAATTCTCGATCAGCTTAATCCTTGAGAGCACCAGGAAAGAATCAAGGAAGAAATTTGACTTTTTCCAGGCAAAACTCCTCCATCCACGAGCATACCCCGGAGCAGCCCCTTTCATATAATCTAAATGGAAATATCCAATTTTTTTAGTAACTGGGAGTCTCTCAATCGTTCAAGCTCTTTTTCAGCGGTCAGATCGTAATGAATGGGCGTAATGGTGATTTTGTTATCTTTAAGCGCCACTGAATCGTTTTCCGGATTACCGTTTTCAATGAACCTTTCTCCAGCCAACCAGTAGTAAACATTTCCTCTGGGGTCGCAACGTTTTTCAAAACGCTCCTCAAACCAACTGGTGCCCTGCCTTGCCAAACACACCCCTTTGATTTTTTCCGGAGATACGGGAGGGATATTCACATTCAGGGCGGTACCGCTGTTAGGGCCGCCCTCCAAAAGCAAACGGATAACCTTTCGACTGAAGCGGGCAGCAAAGGTAAAATCCTGATTTTCCTGAACGCCCAGGGATATGGCAGCCGAAGGGATACCTAAGAACGCCCCTTCGGTGGCGGCCGAAACCGTTCCTGAATAGAGGATATTAATCCCCACATTGTTGCCCAGATTGATGCCTGAAAGGATCATATCCGGTGGTGGGTCGAGGATTTCCTGAACTGCAATTTTAACACAGTCCGCCGGTGTGCCCCTTACGGCATATCCAAAAAACGTACCGTTTTTGCGGACCTTTTTGACACGAATGGGATCAACAAGGGTGATGGCATGCCCCACAGCACTCATCTCCGCTTCAGGCGCCACGATGTGTAAATCATGTCGGCCTTTGAGCGCTTCAAACAAGGCGAATAACCCTGGTGCATGAATGCCGTCATCGTTGGTGAGAAGTATTTTCAATGGTTTCTTTCGGTTCCTGTTGCGTCCATAAAAAGATTCCTGTATATTTTTTTCTACTTTGTTTTGCAAAAAATTGCCATTTTTTTCAGCAATTCTAATTAGGAACGCTGATTGGGCGCAAAACCTGTGAGAGCGGCGTCCCGTCGCGATTGTCGCGGCGGGACGCCGCTCTCACGGATAAACAGCTTGAAATGTATTTTCATGGTAACCAATACTTATGAACACACGCGTAAACACACAAACACTCCTTCATCGGGGACGGGTATTTAACTTGATGAGGGAAAACGTAACGCTGGAAAACGGTGTTGTTGCGGAAATTGATGTGATTCGACATCCGGGAGCCTCCGCCATTGTTCCTGTTCTGCGTCCAAACACCCTGTTGATGATCAAACAGTACCGCCATGCGGCCGGCGGCTTTATTTGGGAGATTCCGGCCGGCACCATGGATACGGGTGAATCGCCGCTGGCATGCGCCAAACGGGAGTTGATCGAGGAAACCGGCTTTTCAGCGGAAAACTGGATCACATTGGGCGAAATAACGCCCCTGCCCGCTTACTCCGACGAGCGAATCCATATCTTCGGCGCAACAAACTTGACCCCTGAAAAACAACATCTTGACCAGGATGAAATTCTGGAGGTCCATGAAGTCCCTTTTGACGATGCGCTTTCCATGGTTCGAGATAACCAAATTCAGGATGCAAAAACCATTTCAGCGTTGTTCCTGGCCAACCTTCATATGAGGGCCTAGAAAAACCATTGGATTCGATTCGAGAACTGCTGACCCGTCAGCCCATAACGTTTTCCGCACCCTGTCGCGTGGATGCAGGCGGCACATGGGATATTAAATCACTGGCCCTTCCCCTTGAGCGAAAGACGCCTGTAACCGTCAACATGGCACTGACACTCAGAACAACCGTAACCCTCGCGCCTTGGGAAGACGGGCAGGTCAGAATCTCTTCAAGGGGCTTTTCCCACACCGAAACGGCGCATTGGGAGCGGTTGCCCTTTGATTCGCCGTTCGGACTTTTTTTCGCCGCGGTAAGCTACTTTGGATTTCATGGACTGGAAGTTAAAATTGACTCCCGGTCCCCGGTAAAATCCGCCCTTGGCGGTTCCAGTACAGCGCTTGTTGCGCTTCTGGGTGCCCTTGAGGAACTGAGTAAAATCCGCGCCGAAAAGAGGCTCTCCAGAAAAGAGATCCTTCATCTGGCCTACCACCTGGAAGACGGCATCAGCGGTGGCAATTGCGGCATTCAGGACCAGGCAGCGGCCGTCTATGGCGGTGTTCACCTTTGGAAATGGCACTTTGGTCGCGCCCATGAACCGCTGACCCGAATTCCCCTCATGGATGAGGCAGGTCAAGAGGCCCTTTCCAAACATATACTCGTGGCTTACAGCGGCAAAAGCCACGTGGCGGCGCACACCAACCGCAAATGGGTGAACGATTTTCTTTCCGGCAAGACACGATCCGGATGGATCAAAGCCAATGCGTCGGTTCGCGCTTTTGCAAGAGCCATTCGTTTGAAAGATTGGAACCAGGCGGCCCTTTTTTTAAGAGAGGAGATGGCGTTAAGAAAAAAGATGACCCCTGAGGCCCTGGACGATGTAACGGAAAAGATGGTGATGGTGGCGGAAAACGCAGGCTGTGGAGGCCGGTTTGCCGGCGCCGGCGCCGGCGGATCGGTATGGGCGCTTGGGGAAAAAGCAAACATCCATGTCTTGAGGCGGAAATGGCAGGAAATGCTGGCGCCCATCAAAGACGCTCAAATACTTGACGTTGGAGTTGATGCTGAAGGGATACGCCGGGAGTAGGTTATCCGGGGTTATTAATTAACGGTTTGTCGATAGACCAATCCGAACGTCCCTGTTTCAAACAAGCCTTTCAGTTCAGCCAGCAGCGTGTTGGTGGCCTGCTCAACCATGAGGATGTCCAGTTCAGAGACCAGGTCCATATCCAGGCTACTGATTTCTTCTTCCAAATCTTCAAACTGCATTAGAAACCCCTCATCATTCAAAGTTTCGCTGATGGCGCTGTGTACGTCAATAATGGTGCCGACACAATGCTGCACCCTGAGTCGATACTGATCCGTTATATCCATCTGTCCGTAACTATCCTTTGCCGAGCTCATTTTGGATCTCTGTAAAGCCTCCATAAGAATTTTCATGATTCCAAAGAGCCGCCTTCAAAATACCTGCAATTTCATTTACATCGCCGGGGTTCACTACCAGATCTGCACTTAGCCCAAATGCCGCCATGCCATCCATGGTGGAAAATTCTCCACCCAAGAGCACAAGAAAGCTTCTTCTGCGGGTGTGCATGGGGAGGCGGTTCAGGAAATGCAGAATGGGACTCTGCTCCCAAGCGACGCTTTCAAAATGCTCTGACAGAATCATCAGATCGAAGTGATGAAACCGCATTTTGTTAATGGCCTCTCCAGCGTCTTTTACCATAACGGTTCTAAAAAGCAATCCCTCTGCGGCTTCTCTGATTCCGCCATCTGCATTTGCATCGTTCAACATCAACAAGCAGAGCTTTGTACCCTCCGCATAAAAATCGAGGGAAAAGGGTTCCTCGTCCCAATATTCCGAATCTTCGTCCGGAATCGCCGAATCCATATCAGGCGTCTCCTCAATGGGAGACGGTTCAGGCTCAGGAGGGGGCTTTTCAAAGGAAATCCTGCCTCCGCATTTTGGACAACTGGCCGTCACGCGACCCACTTCCGGGATTTTTTCATCCGGAATTTTGAGCCTGGCCCGGCAGTTAGAGCAAACGACTTCCATTTTTTTCTCCTTACCCTCTAGGGCTCAGTCAATCATGTAACGTCGGAAAACTGGCCGTAAAGAGGCCGTCATTCCGGGCTTGACCCGGAATCCAGAACCTCCGGATTATCCACAAATACTGGATTCCGGCTTTCGCCGGAATGACGTGGATGGGCTTCACATTCTTTCATATCAGACACTTGATACATGACGCGACACTAGGGCCTACCTTTTTTCCCATATCCAGTGTCCACCGTCAAGTTTTCAATGGTGGTCGTCTTTTCACCCCTGGCCGATTTTATGGCATCGATGCCGCGGTTTACGATGGCTTTTCTTGATGCATAACTCATGGCGGCTTCTTCCGTAATCAGGCCTTCCTTGTAAAGTCCCATTATGGATTGGTCAAAGGTCATCATATGGAACGCATTGCCGGTTTGAATCATTTCGTAAAATGTTTTTCCTTCGGATTCGCCGTTCAAAATGGCGTCCTTGACTCGCAGGTTGGCAGACATGATTTCAAAAGCAGCGATGCGTCCGCCTCCCACTTTGGGGAGAAGCCGCTGGCTGGCAACCCAGCGAACCGTATCCGCCAGTCGCACACGGACCTGGTTTTCATCTTCCTGATCAAACAGACCGATAAAACGGTTGATGGTCTGGCCCGCATCCACCGTATGCAGTGTGCTGAACACGAGGTGGCCGGTTTCGGCGGCTGTCAACCCGATTTCCGCGGTCTCCCTGTCCCTTATCTCCCCCACCAGGATAACCTTGGGTGCCTGCCGCAGCGCAGCTCTCAGACCGGAAGCAAAGTTGTCGAAATCAACGCCCAATTCACGATGGTTAAAGGTCGACCGCTTCTGAGAGTGTAAATATTCCACGGGATCTTCCAGTGTCACCACATGAACGGATTTCTCCTCATTGATTTGATCCAGAACAGCCGCCAGTGAGGTACTTTTACCGGAGCCTGTGGCGCCGGTTACCAGAACGATGCCATTTCTTTCTTCGGCCATTCTGTAAAATGCGCTCGGCAGCCCCATTTCCTTGATCGTCGGCACCCGCGTGGACAACTGTCGCATGACGACGGAATAACACCCCCTCTGAGAAAAGACGTTCACCCTGAAACGGGCCTTTCCCGCCAGGTGATAGGAAATGTCACAGGACCCCTGGGAAAGCAGGTTTTTGAGCAACCGACGATCCCCCTTGATGAGATTAAGAGCGATGGACTCGGTTTGAAACGGCGTCAATTTTTTCGGAAGCGGTCCGCCAAAGACCGGTTTCAGCTGTCCCGAAGCTTCCACCTGGCAGGGCTTGTCCACGGTAAAATTGAGGTCCGATACATTGTCGTAAGTCTTCAGCATCGAGGTCAATATATAGTCAAGCTCTTGCTGTTTCATGGTAAAACCTCCTCAGTCTTCGAGGTCTCAAAGCCCGAATTTTAAGCCTTGAAAACATCCTTACACTTCCGTAAAATCCTGGGGCGGATTTTTCAGAAAAGGAAGGAATTTCGCCTTATCATTGGACTTGCTGTAGGCATCGTCACCGCTGATTCTCCCCTTTTTAAGATGTTCCATGATGGCATCATCCAGGGTCTGCATGCCATATTTTTTTCCGGTCTGCAGCATGGATGGAATCTGAAATGTTTTCCCCTCGCGAATCAGGTTCCTCACCGCCGGATTGGCAATCATGATTTCCAGCGCTGCCACGCGGGCTTTCTTGTCGATCCGCTTAAAGAGATTCTGCGCAACGACAGCCCTGAGCCCGTCTGAAAGCGTGTTGCGGATCTGCTCCTGCTGATTGGTGGGGAACACCTCAATCACCCGGTCTACGGTCTTGGCGGCGCTGGTGGTATGAAGCGTTCCGAAAACCAAATGCCCCGTGGCTGAGGCTTCAATGGCCAGTGATATGGTTTCCAAATCCCGCATTTCACCCACCATAATAATGTCCGGATCTTCTCGCAGTGCTCCCCTCAAAGCCGCCGCAAAAGACCGGGTGTGAAGCCCCACCTCTCTGTGATTAATGATCGCCTTCTGGCTTTTATGAACAAATTCAATAGGATCTTCAATGGTCAGGATATGGTCTTTTCGGGTCTTGTTGGCCTCATCCACGATGGCGGCCAGGGTGGTTGATTTTCCACTTCCGGTCGGACCGGTAACCAGCACAAGGCCCCTGGGCAAGGAGGCAAGCCGTCTGATGATAGGTGGCAAACCCAATTGCTCACAGGTGAGAATTTCAGAGGGAATTTCTCTGAAAACCGCTGCGACACCATTTTTTTGTTGGAAAAAATTGGCGCGATAACGGGCCAGTTCCGGAATCTCATAAGCAAAATCCACGTCTCCCGTTTCTTCAAAAACCTTTACTTTCTCCTCCGGCGCAATTTCATAAAGCATTCCCTTCAAACCATCACTATCGAGAATCTTGTACTTGACCCGCTCAAGATCGCCCTGTATTCTTAAGACGGGTTGTTGCCCCGACATCAGGTGAAGGTCCGATGCCCCTTGATCATTCATCAACCTGAAAAACGCGTCAATTTGTGCCATAATGTTCTTCCACCTTTAATTGTTTGTGAAACCATTTGGCAAATTCTAGAAATCATTATACACAGACGTTCGTCATGTCAACCTTAAAAAGCGTCCATAACGGCTTTGTAACTGCTTTAAAAAAAAGCTGAATCACGGATGGAAGGAAGCTGAATGAATACTTTTTGAACGCCTCTCACCGCGTGTTTTCAATAAGGAATTGTGTTGACAAGCCCCTACGCCTTTGATAATCCCTTTTCACTATGGTCGCAAAATGATATACTTATCTATGAAGCCAATGGGTCTTTTGGTTATCCCCGAAAGGCCTTTTTTTGTTTAACGCTCTTTTCAAATGCCCGACACCTCACGTTTTGTAAGAAAACAGCGTTTCGCCGCAATTTTGAATAGTGAAAGCCCAGCACAGGAGGAATCAAGATGGCTGATAAGAAAATAACAATTGGTGACTTACAGAAAAAAACGCAGGCAGGCCAAAAAATTTCCATGATGACCGCCTATGATTACCCGACCGCGAGCCTGGTGGATCAGGCCGAAATAGACACGATTCTGGTTGGAGATTCCCTGGGCATGGTGGTCCTGGGTTACGATTCCACCGTTCCAGTAACCATGGATGAAATGGTTCACCACTGCAAAGCCGTTTGCAGAGGCGCAAAACGGGCTTTTGTAATCGGTGATATGCCCTTTATGTCTTATCAGGTAAGTATCGAAAAAGCCGTGGAAAACGCCGGCCGCTTCATCAAGGAAGCAGGATGCGAGTGTGTCAAGCTGGAAGGAGGAACAGAGATGGTCCCGGTGGTGGAAGCCATCACCGCGGCGGGAATCACTGTCTGCGCACACATTGGTTTAACGCCGCAGACCGCAACAAAATTGAGCGGCTTCAAAGTTCAGGGAAAAGATGCCGAAGGCGCTAAAAAACTGGTTCAGTCGGCCAAAGACCTGGAAGCGGCGGGCGCTTTCATGATTGTGCTGGAATGTATCCCCGATCTGGTAGCAAAGAAGATAACAGATGAGCTTCAGATTCCCACCATCGGCATCGGCGCCGGCAAATATTGTGACGGTCAAGTGCTGGTCTACCACGACCTGGTCGGGCTCTTCGAACGGTTTACGCCTAAGATGGTTAAACAGTATGTCAATCTGGCGCCACAGATCCGCGAGGCGCTGATCCAATACAAGCAGGAAGTCGAGGCGGGAACGTTTCCGGGCCCGGAGCACAGTTTTGCCATGAAAGCGGATGAAGCGGAAAAAATATAGCATTACGGCATGCGGTGTGCGAAATTGGGAAGTTGGAAAACCGTTCTTCGGACCGAATTTTTGGCTGTTTGCAGCTAATACGCTGGGAGTCCTGTCATGAATTTCTTAATTGTGGGCCCGGGGGCAATGGGGTGCCTTTTCGCCGGACACCTTAAAAAGGCCGGGCATCAAGTGGTTGTTCTCGACTATAGGGAAGACCGGGCAAGAAACATTGACCGTAACGGCATTACCCTTGAAGGGGTGGGGGGAGACTTCAAAGCGCATGTGGATGCCGTGACGGAAAAGCCGACACAGAAAACCCATGTGGCACTGATCTGCGTCAAAGCCTACCAGACAGAGAGAGTCGCCCAAACACTTTCCGCCTGGCTGGAACCCGATGTTACGGTGCTCACCCTTCAAAATGGTCTCGGCAACCTTGAAACCCTCAAAAAGAGACTGGGCGGCCGACTGGTCCTGGGAGGTGTCACCGCGGAAGGAGCAACACTTCTCGGTCCCGGCCATG